>NZ_BAWZ01000007.1:0-132836 GCF_000698105.1 Geomicrobium sp. JCM 19037
GACGGTGATAACGGCGACGGTGATAACGGCGACGGTGATAACGGTGACGGTGATAACAGCGAAAACCCTACTTTATAATAATCGAAACGTTCTCTGCTAAGCTCTGAAACTACGAGTGAACCAGCTAGAAAAAACCCCGCCTCCCGAGAGGTGGGGTTCTTTCTAGCTGTTATGTGGAAATTGGTTGGTGAAAGTCCGAAGAGTGGTTCAGCAAGTCCAACATAACCACGTGCTTAATCTCCTGCGTCGAGTTACACGCATTTCCGTGGAAGGGGCGAAGTCAGGTGAAGTCGTAGCGCCAATGGGCGAGCGGAGCTTCTTAAAAGGTTCCTAGGATGACGAATCTGTGTAGATGGGGCTAGAGGGAGCAGGTGCTTTGGAAAATATCGCATGCTAGGGTTTCGGCATCTGCCTCCTTACGATGGGTTGCAGTCGTAATGGCTGTAGTCGACGTCTCTCTTGCTCGATAAATTTACTAGTTATTAGATTAAGACAAGAATAGAGCACAAGAACAACTTCAAAATGAATTCGAGGATGCATTTGCAAGAGCACAACCAGTCGTACTTAATATTGCTGGTGTAGATACCTCAATATTAGATGTAACCTTTGAAAATGGGCATTTTTTTATGTCAGTATTAGAGCCTAACATATCACTTGTGCAAAGTGGTACAGGGTTAATGGCATCATTAGCCGACAGTGGCGCTTCACATGTAGGTGTTTATAGTGTAGAAACTGAGCAAATCCAAGTTACTAACAAGATTAGAGAAATCTATCAAGAGGCGCTCGATTTGACTAATCCAGCTGATTTAGCTGCAAAAACCTTACAAGACATGGTAGGGGGAAACAGTTCAATTAGAACTAACAATAACAGAAGATGATGTTTCTTTCACAAAGTCGTATAGTTTTGTTTTCAGTGTACCAGCACAAAACTAATTAATTTTAGCTTAATTGTAATTGATTAAAAACCATATTAAATTTTAAACTTATACTTCTTGTTAGGAAAGTTAATTCAAACCTAATAAGAAGTATAGAGCAAAACCCCCTTGTAGAATTTTCAACGATCTACAAGGGGGTTTCTACTAATGCAGAGTGCTTTAAACAGTTGATACTAATTTAAGATAAACTTATTAGCGAAATCAGTTTGGTTTTTCTTGAAATTCACTTCATTGATTAAGGCATATCGTTTAGGCTCTAAACATACTTCAGGGATACGTAGTATGTACTCAAAACGATCCTTTAGTTCTTCCGTGTGTTCAACACAGGCGCCCATTAATTGTATTAAATCATCGCCATTATACTCCTCATTGAGAAACTTATTTTTCAATGATGACATTACAGGTAATTGATCTGTGTTATGAGGAAGGTTATTGGCATAATACGATCCCATCCGATCGTTCACAGGGCTTGAAATACGCCATGTTCTTTAAATAAACTTCTAGTAATCTCTAATACATTGGTCAAATCTTCTATTGAAATGTATTTAATGTATCTTCTTGTAATAATTAGCAATGATTGAAAATCTTGAATTTCAGCCTCATTATTATATAGCTGTTTAATTATTATACCAAATTTTGCTTTTGCATCTAGTGTTTTGTTAATGATTTTAAACCTCCTTAGCAATATTACTATTATTATCGACATTTAAATAATAATGTTTATACTGTCGCTTAAACTTGTATGTGACAAGTAGAAATATTTTCAATTGAGTGTTTATTCATGTCTTAATTGCCAATAACAATTTCATATAATTTGAAGTAAAAAAACTACCCCCATATGCCAATTACGCTTTGGGGGTAGTTTTTAAAATCATATTAGAATATACAAGTTTGTACAGTTAATCAATCTTTATTATTGGTTAACAACACCATTTACTTCTTGAAGAATTGTACGAAAGCCTGCTGAATAATCGGCTGTAAGCTCGTAATCTAATTCAGCCTCGTTAGCCAATAAACCATCAATTAGAGCTTGGATGTCTGCTAAGTGAACATCAATTGTACGACCATCATTTGAAATAACAAAGTCGTCACTAATGTCATCTACTTCATTCACAAAGTTACTCAGCACTTCACTGGCAAGTGGAGTAGATTCACCTGAAGTTGCAGCGACTGCATTTTGAGTAGCAGTTCTAAATGCAACTGCATTATCAAATTGCACTTTTAGTTCTTCTACAGTAGTCTCAGATGTAACGTTTCTTTCAATATCGCTGAACACAGAAGCTAATCTATTATCTGCAATTTCTTGATATGCTTCAGTATTAAAGTCAATACCAGTCAAGTTATTTAGCGTAGTCATGTTTTCTGCATTGGGTGTCTCTAAGAATGCAGCTAATTGACTAGCACCAGTGATATAATTAAAGGTTGCATTAACAGGTGCTACATCGGAAGCAGCAGAATCTGCATCAGTTACTGAAACGCTAACTGTGTATTCACCAGCAACTACTTCGTCTGATAACGTTACAGTTGCCTCATAGCTAAGATCTTCAAAATCAAATTCAACTTCTGCTGTGTAGTCTTCTGCTTCTAGCTCAGCAATTGTAACATTCACGTCCGAACTGTTTAGAATTCGCCCGAAGTTTCCTTCGAACTCCAAGGAGGACCCTTCTAAAACAGTACCAAGGTTACCTTCAGTACTAGAGATTGTTAAGTTACTATTTAATCCATCATTTACCCCTTGAACTGCTTGTCGAATTGCAGAAAGATTTACATTACCGCTTAGGGTGTTATATGCAGTTAAATATGCGTTAACATCTTCTGGGTAAACATTTACTGGAGTTGAGCTAAATGCCAGTAGACCTCTTAATGCAGTATCGAAATCAGAAGTGTTGTCTCTTGCCGCAGCATCAGCTACTGCGTTTAGACCTTCTTCAATAGTCTCAAACTCATCCTGAGGTGCATCAGTTTCGTCTTGATCTCCATCATCGGAATCACTATCTTCACCTTCATTGATTACGATCAATTCAACAAAGTTGCTTCCAGCGACTGTTCTAACTACATCTACAACATCACCATCATCAAGGTTATCTAATGTAGAGAATGTTGTTGTTGATGGAGACCCGCTTCCACGATTGTCTAAGATGTACCCATTGGTATCAAGTCTGAATACACGTTCAGTTACACCATCTAAAGTGAATGATCTGTTAGTAATTGATTGCACTTCAATTTCTGCGCCTTCAAAAAGTACATTTGCATCAGTAAGTGGATTGATTGCAGTGACGATGTCATTAACATTTGTTTCTAAACCTACGATTTGGCCTCTGTCAAATCCACCTTCTGGGTTTGCAACATCCTCTGCCTCAAATGTAACAAATTCACCGCCGACGAAAGCACGAACACGAGTAACCTCAGAGCGATCAGGCTTAACCAAACACGATCAATTACTGCGTTATCTAGCTCTTCTCCGTCTTCTACGTCAGTAGCGCTAGTGTGTACAGCTAGATAGTCTGCAACACCTGCATTATTATTACTGTGATAAACATCTGCGGCGCTAATTGTGTCGAAATCTTCAATTTCACTCCAGCTATAAACATCAACTACTCCGTTATCATCATACAAGAACACTGGTGTGTTGTTATATACACGGATGTTGGTAGGATCTTCAAATGTCCCTACATTAAGGAAGTTTTGACCTACATCAGCAAGTGAAATTGATTCTTCACCAGTTCCAGATTGGAAAAGATCGTCGTTAAGGACATTGAAGCCAACAATGTTATCATCTGAGTCGGTATTAATTTCAATAACAGTATCTTCTGAGAGATAATCATCTGTTGAAACTGTGATGTTGTCGAGGTCTCCAGAGCGCTCAATGACAAATGTTGCAGTTCCAGCTGTTGCATCAACGTCAGTAAGACTGAATCCAGTTACACCATTACGATCTTTTCTGTACTCAGTACCATTAATACCAACTGTAGTAAGCTGATCTACTCTTAAAGCAACAGTGTTGTCTTCTTCGTTAGTTCCAGTGTAGCTTAATTCTAGAATTTGACGAGAACCTTGAGTAAATGCATTTGCATCCGCAGTAAGGAATGCACCATCTTCACCAACAATTAGGTCGCCTAAGTCACCAAGTACAAATGTAATTTCACCTTCTCGGTTAAGATAAAGTGAAACGGGCTCTCCTGACTCCTCAAACTGCTCAAACACAGTTGCATCTTCAACAACTTGAACATCACCGTTTTCATCGATGTAACGAGTTGATCCAAAATCAATGTTGTATTCTGTACCATCAACAACAATGGACTCTGCAAAGATTCTATTAATCTCACCAACGACAATATCATTGTATACTTCAGCGTATTCTGCATCAGTATTGTAATAGAGGTTGTCGCCGCGAGAAACCCCACTTAAACCAATTGTTTGTCCACTTTCTACAATTGTGTAGTCCGAAAGGTCTTCTTCTAAACCAAATCCAGTAACTACACCTTCATCAGTTACTTCTTCCACCAAGATTGAAGTACTCCAGTCATAAGCATCGTAGAATGCAACTTCCCCACTACTGTTAAGCACAAACTTTGCATAATCAGCAGTGCGATCTTCATTTTCTTCTCCGCGATTCGTAACTAGTGAAGTACCAAGATCTCCTTGGTAACGGAATGTATATCCAGATTCGAGATCATACCACTCACCATTGAGTTCAATCTCTACAGGTGTATCTCCGTCAAATTCAACATCAGTTACTGCGCCATACAATACGTCCTCTTCTGTCTCAAAGAAGTCAACGATGTCTCTGTCACTGTTGAATGCGACAGTTCCAGCAGTACCAAGAATTGTTTCGAAGTCTGTACCTTCTTGAGCATTCACGGTCCAAGTTTCAAGGTCGCCATCTTCATCTCGGGTACCGAAAATAACTGTGCCATTACTTGCATCAGAATCAACCGCACGTACATTTTCTAGGAACGCAGGTCGCTCATAGATGTACGTTGCTGGCGCGAAACCTGGGATAGTAAGCGTGAACTCATATGGAGTGAGGGCTTCAAGATAAGCACCGTCTTGGCTCTCCACGAATTGTACTGTTGCAACATTGCCGTTAACTTCAATGTCTTCGACTCCTTGGCGTACACGTGTGTTCGCGTTACGTACAACAAGGTTGTTTGGTGCGATTTCGTCTACTTCTGCGTTGAAGACAACTTCAACGACTTGACCTTGGTTATCAAGCGTTTCAACAGATACAATACCGAAGTCAACAACGTATTCAACACCGTTCACTGTCCATGTACCTGCATGTACAAGAGAAAGTGGAGTTTCGAATTCGAATACAGCTTCAGTTGCGCCTGCTTCGATGTCTTGAGCAACAACTGGAACGTTTGTGCCGTTCGGGTTTGTCACAACAACAGTTGCATCAACAAGGTCTTCAGTAACACCGTCAAGTTGTACTGCAATTCCTTCAGTTGTGATTTCTGTGACTTCTGTTACATCAACCGGAGTTATTCGTCTTTATTTCGAGAATATGTTACATTTTTATGGTAAATATTGAACAGTGTTCATGTGAGACTTTTATCATGATTGGCTTTTACTAGAGAGAGATTATTTACACGTTGGAGAGGAGAATGTGAGATGAGTGAATCCAAGGAATTCAGAAAAGCAATGCTTTTATTTGAAAGATATATGGACAGTCGAGATCGAAGTGATCGAACGATTATCGGGTATCGACGAGATCTCACAATGGTTGAAAATTATTTAAAGAATCGGTACGGTTCACGAATCTATGTTCATGACGTGACGACGAACGATATCGAAGATTATTTGTTGATGCTTAAGGTAGAGAAACAATATAAAGCGAGCAGTCGTAATCGTCATATCGGAGCGTTGAAGTCGTTTTATAAATTTTGCCAGCGGGAAGGTTGGGCGAGCGCCAGTCCTCTGGAACAAATCGAAAAGATTCGCGGTCCACAAAAGGAACGGGAAATTTTGGAGTTTAGTGAAGTGAACACGTTCATTACCGCCATTGACCACCCGCTCATTCGCGTCGTTGCCCAATGCCTCTACTACACGGGCCTTCGAATCTCTGAATGTTTAGGGTTACGCTATGAGGATGTGAACCTTGAGAGAAGGCGGATATGGGTGTCGGCAGGGAAGGGGAACAAAAGCCGAAGTGTACCAATTAATGAGCGGTTGCTGTTTATTTTGGCAGACTATCTAGATGTGCAAACGGATAGTGGCTCGTCCGAGTATTTCTTTGCAACAAAGAAGTCAGGGCAGCTCTCAAACGTTTATGTGAACCGGATACTTGATCGAACCCGCGTGAAACTAGGATGGAGAAAGCGGGTAAGTGCCCACACATTTCGGCACTCGTTTGCCTCGCACCTCGTGCGTAAAGGAGTGAACATCGCCGATATTCAGAAAATATTAGGTCATTCGGATTTAAAAACAACGAGCGTATACTTGCACACCGACCAAGATTCCTTACTAGCGTCCGTCGACTTGTTATAAACAGGCGTCGCCTTGAAAGGGACGAACGCTAGTGTTGTAGCAGCAGGTGTTCCTAAGATATTCTACGAAGATGTCACCTATTTGCGGTGAATGTTAATCGTTCAGCGTGTTGAGCTATCGTACAGAAAAGCTATGGGTGCTGTATTTTGAAAATCAAATGATTAGAAGCGTGTACCGCTGACGAATGGCTAAAATGCCTAAAATGCTTGTAGTTGAGTAGCCCACTACAAGGCATTTCTTTTTTGCATCAATAGCCTTCGCCGTTGCTGTTCTCTTCCAAATAGGCTTCACGGAATGAATGGTGTTCGGATGCAAATTGCTGAAACCCTTGAACATCTGCATGGACACCTAATAGATAATTCGGATTGACATAATCAATACGCGGGACGTCTTCTGCTAAGATTGTCTGAACGTCTTGGTACAGTTCTTCGCGACGAGCGTCGTCACTTTCCTGTCGTGCTTCAATAAGCATTTCGTCAACGTCTTCATTCTCGTAAAACATGCGGTTCCCCGGCCCTCCGAAATTCGCAGAATGGAACTGGCGATAAAGGGCGTCATTTGGGTCTCCGAGATTGTTCGACCAGCCGAGCATGTACATATCATGCTGACCTTCAGCGGTTTCACTTAGTAGCGTTCCCCACTCAAGCTGTTGCAAAGACACATCAATGTTTAGTGTCTCCTTGAGCCGATCTTGAATATACTCTCCTGCTTGCAAAGCAAGCGCGTCACTTTCTTCAACCCATAGCGTCGTTGAAAAGCCACCGTCGACGTCTGTTTCAGACAACAATGCCTGTGCTTCATCTACATTATAAGCTGGGTAAGCGGCATTCGGGTTATAGCCGAAGATGAATTCGTTAATGGCGGCTGTCGCTTTGCTTCCGTAGTCGCCGTAAAGTCCTTCGACAAGCGAGTCCGTATCAATCGCCGCTGCAATCGCCTGACGGACGGTCGGATCATCAAACGGTTCAGATTGAACGTTAAACCCAAAATAGTTGGAACGCATGCTCTCAGTTGCCAGTAGGTTTGCGTGTGCCATGGACTCAACCAAGCTACTGTTTACAGGCTCAATATCATCGGCAATATGAACCTCACCCGTATCAAGCATGGCAATGCGCGTCGATTGCTCAGGGACAATCTGATACGTTAAGTGATCAAGGTGGGCCTGTTCCCCCCAATAGTCATCATGTTTAGTAAATTCAATGCGGTTTCCTTGTTCCCAAGAATCAAAGACGAATGGGCCGGTACCGACAGGATGAAGATCGAGATTGTGATTGCCTGCTGCATCATCTTCCATTGCTTTTGGACTAATCATGCCGCCTCCAAAGTGCGATAAATTATTCGGCAACGATAAAAATGGCTCTTCCGTCACGATGTGCACGACGTGGTCGTCGATCACCTCGACCTGTTCAATCATATTGAATTGCGAAGCCATTGGAGAGGCAACTTCTGGGTCTAACACACGGTCAAAGTTGGCTTTTACCGCTTCTGCATTAAACGTTTCACCGTCATGGAAGGTGACGTCTTGTTCCAATATAACTCCCACGTATGATCGTCCAATTGTTCGTAACTTTCAGCTAGAAGGGGTTGCAAATCCATGTTTTCATCAGGAGCAACTAAAGTCTCGTACACATTTAATTTAACCGTTCCGGATGTACGGTCACTTGCACCATGGGCATCAAGATCGGTAATGTCCGCTGGAATGGCCATGGTTAATTCCCCACCCGCAGTGGGCTCGCTAGCAGAATCAGCATTGGCATCGGCTTCTGATTCAGTATCTTGATTCGGTGTTTCTTCTAAATCAGTTGAACAACCAGCAATGATGAACAAAGCGCTGAGTAAAAATACAAATCGTATGTGACGCATTAAACCCATCCCCTTTTTAAGTAATAATGAGCGATTCCAAGTCACGCGGATAATACGTTAACATGTCCATTCCCTCGTCTGTAATTAGAATGGTATCTGAATGCCTAAAGCCACCGAGACCTTGAACGAATAACCCAGGTTCTACGGAGAACACCATTCCTGCCTCAAGAACGGTGGCGTCTCCAGTATCAAAGAACGGGGCCTCGTGAGTGTGAACAAGGCCGAGAGCGTGCCCAGTGTGATGCAGCGACAAGTGGGAAATTCCTTCCTCTTTAAAATAATTTTGGACAGCGATGTCCACAGCTGACGCCTTGACCCCTGGCTTAATGGCATCAAACGCGATTTCTTGTGCGGTTTTCATGTGGTTGAAGTAGCGCTCCTGTTCTTTGCTCACTTCTTCAACGAACATCGTTCGCTCAAGTTCACTAATGTAGCCCCACACATGGGCTGCGGCTTGGGAAATGACATTATAGCCACGTTTTAATACTAAATTTTGATTTTGTGAGTGTGGAAAAGCGGAATGGGGTCCGATCTGACCACGATAGAAAGCATGAGCTGGACTTCCGTTTGGTAAATATCCTTTCCCGAGCGTTTCAATCATCGCCAATGTCGCTTCCGCTGTTGCCTGTGTTTCAATTTCAACTTCTGTTTTGCCCGCGTTTGAATATTTGACGAGAAGTGAATGGGCGAGGTTCGCCCAGCGGCACGATTCTTTGATCAATTCAACTTCATTTTTAGATTTCACACTTCTCAATTCTTCCACAAGACCATAGACCGATGTATAATGATTATCGAGCAATTCACTCAGCTTCGGCCCCCTATATCCTTTAGGGGAGCTGTAGCCGTCGCCATCAATCCCAATGGTTAATTGAGTCATACCTATCGAATGAAGATAATCTTTAAAATGTTCCATCGGGTGTTTAAGCCCGGGGTACTCAGGATAATCGTGAACGTGATCAACAAGGGCATACGTCTCTGCATGATGTTTTTCCATTAAAGGAACGAAGAGGTGAGAGCTGCCTTTTGATCAAAAACTAAGGCAATGGGCCGTTCTGAGGGCCGAAAGTGAAACGCGGTCAAGTAAAAAATATCGATGGATGCGTACAAAATGGCTCCGTCAATGGTACGATCTTGCAATCGCTGTTTAAATATACGTTGCCTCTCTTTAATTTCAGTCTGGGGGATTTTCAGTAGCATGATGAACACCCTCTCATTTTTTCTAAATAGTATTTCATTTAGCATAACAAAGGTGAAGGCGCTTTCATCATACTTATGAGTCGGTGTATAATACGCAATAAGTATTAAACAAATATTTAAATTACGAGGGAGAGATTTATGCGTGGAGCTTAGACATTTACGCTATTTTATTGCGGTCGCCGAAGAACTTCACTTCGGTAATGCCGCCAAAAAATTAAAAATTTCCCAACCTCCACTTAGCGCGCAAATCAAAGAGCTTGAAGAAGAATTAGGTGTTCAGCTATTCGAACGGACAAAGCGGACAGTCGCTCTCACTGAAGCGGGGAAATACTATTACGAAATGTCACGTAAAACATTACAGCGAATTGATAAAGATCGGGATACTGTACAAGTTATCGCCCGTGGTGAACAAGGAAAAGTTGCCATCGGTTTTGGAGGATCGGTCGTCTATGAAATCTTACCGAAAGTATTGAAACAAATTAAGAAGAGTTTCCCGAAACTTGAGCTACACGTCTCGCAGCAGACGACAAATCAGCAAATGGCATCACTAAAAACGGGGGAGATCGACATCGCTCTGCTCGTCCCGCCAGTTGATGATGAAGATATTCATACATTCCCTTTTTACAGGGAGGCCCTGATTGTCTGCTTGCCGAAGACTCACCCTCTCGCTAAGGTTCCGGAACCATTGACGATGGAACAGCTGCATAAAGAACCATTAATCGTCAGCCCCCGTTCAGCAGGGGAAGGCTATTTCGATGCGATAAATGCCCTCTTTATTAAGTCACATACGACAATGAACATTTCTCAATATTCAACAGAACAACAGACCATGGTATCCCTCGTCGCTGCTGAATTCGGCATTTCCTTCGTTCCAGAGTCAACCCGACTCATCAAACATGAAAACGTTGTCTATCGACAAATTGATGTTCTCCATCATAAAGAAACGGTCCTTGCCTGGAGTAAAGCAACGCAAGTGCGGTCGTTCACCGGATTGTGGAGTTGCTGCAAAAGATGAAATCGGAGAGGTAACGGACACGCTCTACACGATCCTCACCCTATTGGCCTCTCTTTTTGACAAATGGATAAAAAAAGCAAAACAAGCTGCCCAAGCAAGAAACTGCTTACGGCTCACGTGTAGTTGGATCGATAGAGAAAATAGAGAACCATCAATTCATTAATTTGTTCAGCCATATCCTTTGTATAAACGCAGCGAAGAGACACCTTCCTTCACATTTTCAATTCTCGGTGGTCAGCAACAGGGATACTCTGCCAGTCTATTTTAAACATAGTAGCGTATGTTGTGAAAAACTGAAATTTTTAAATAGCAATCATCCCAACAAGATTTTCACTATGCGCTGTAGGAAAGATTATTGAACTACTCCACACCACGAAGATGATAATGGCATGTTCAACTAGATCATCTAAATGATTTCACGAGTGAAAACCTATGCTGCGTCATTCAGCAACACCTAAGTACAGGCCAACAAAATGAACGATCTTATTCTTATCCGCCTCCATCAAATAACTTCGTCGACGAAACGATTAGAGATGACAGGTATGGCTACCCCGTTTGTTCAATAAAGGTTTACTGGAGAATGGAGGGGTGTGGCACTCAGCGACAGAATCGGCTTATCTGGAAAAGAAATAAGAAGGTAGCTACATCTTAGACTTTAGGTTACTTTAGCCGTTGGCTAAGGCATCTCTGTTTTAATGATGCTCTCAAGATATAATTCATTTAACGGATTTGACGATCATTCCAATATTCCGTGCAGGAGGAAGTAGTCAGGATATGAAAGCCTGACTGCTTTTTATTTGGCAAAGTGACAAAAATATCACATTGCCTCCCAAATTATCACCTAAAGCGTACGACCCATAGCCATATAACAATTACACTATATATAGAACAACTTGATTGGAGTGTATGGAATGAAAAGTCAAAAGACACCAAAGACCGTTTTAAATGCTGAGGGAGTAAGTAAGTCTTATGGCCAAAAGGGAAATGCACAAGAGGTATTGCAAGGAATTAATCTTCGAGTGATAGAGGGAGAGTTTGTTGGAATTATGGGCCTTCAGGCTCAGGCAAGACTACTCTTCTTAATACATTGGCTACGATTGACCGTGCCACAGACGGACAAATATTTATAAACGAGCACGAGATTTCGAAAATGAAAGATCGCCAACTTTCAAGCATTCGCCGTCAACATCTCGGATTTATTTTTCAGGATTACAATTTGCTTGATACGTTAACGGTAAAAGAAAATATCTTGCTACCTGTTTCTTTAACAAAAAAAAGCAAAAATCAAGCTGAAACGGAGTTTCATGCCATTTCAGGGATTTTAGGTATTACGGAATTAGCGAATAAGTACCCTTCTGAAATTTCAGGTGGACAAAAGCAACGCACCTCTGCAGCAAGAGCGTTAATTCACTCGCCTTCCCTTGTTTTTGCTGATGAGCCCACAGGTGCCCTTGATTCAAAAGCAGCCTCCAATTTATTGGAGAATTTAGATGAAATTAATCAAACACGACAAGTCACGATTGTCATGGTAACTCATGACCCATTGGCCTCTAGCTATTGCAACCGTGTTGTCTTTTTAAAAGACGGAAGAATTTTTTCTGAATTGTACCGAGGAGAGAAAACGAGAGAATCCCTCTTTAAGGACATTCTGGATATGCAAGCTGTTCTTGGAGGAGGCACGCAGAAATGAACACACAGAAACTAGTGATGCGGAGCATGCGAAAAAACATCAAAATGTATTATCTCTATTTTTTCGCGATGATCTTCAGCATAAGTTTGTATTTTATCTTTTCTACCCTACAAAATGACGAAATGATTGTTACTATGGGTGAAGCTAGCGTGAACTTCTCCATGGCCTTTCAAGTTGCTGGATTATTACTTATTCTCATTACCATTGTGTTTACGATGTACGCGACGAGCATCTTTATTCGAAGACGCAGTCAAGAAATCGGATTGTACCAGTTAATTGGCTTGTCAAAGGCTTGGGTCGCTAGGGTACTGATCTTGGAACACACAATTCTTGGTCTAGGCGCTTTACTCATCGGGTTGCTAGTCGGCGCTTTGCTCTCGCGACTCTTTCTTTTACTATTTATGAACCTGATCGGCATTGAAACTACGATTGGCTTAAGCTTCTCCAGTCAGGCGCTTATCCAAACCATTGCTGTTTTTTCCTGCTTAATTGCGGTTACATCCATACAAATCGTATGGACGACTTATCGGAGTACACTACTGCAATTGTTTCAAGCAAATCATCAAAATGATGAATTTGCCAAACGTCCAAGCATTGTTTCAAGCATTTTAGGGGTAGCAGGAATAAGCCTCATCGGGTTTGGCTATTACGTGTCTACCTTGATTGTAGACAATGCAGATCAGTTACTGTTTCTCATGTTACTCGTTCTCACAAGTACCATTCTTGGAACCTATGTCGTCTTCCATACGACAATAAGTTGGATATTATATATTTATCGAAAAAAGCAAAATGGAAACCTCGGTCTGTATAATAGCCTGTCGATCGCACCATTAATGCACAGAATGAAGGGACACGCCAATTCACTAACCTTAATCACGGTATTGTCTGCGATGACCATCACAATGATTTCCCTTTCTTATTCCTTGTATTATTCAACCGAAAATGATACGAGGTTGGCGATGCCTTTTGATTTTGCGGTGGAAAATATGCCGGAGGAAGCTGCTGCGATATCAAGTAGGTTAGAAGAGGAGCAGATTAAGTTTGATCATTATCAACTAGATGCCATACGATTTGATGGCGCATGGGTGGAGCAGGATCCAAATGAAGATAATCGTCAAAGAACGTTTATGCTTTTCTCAGCAGAGCAGGTGGCACAGGCTGGATTAGATGTTGAGTTTCCCCAAGATGGAAACGCCATACATCATAATAATCGAGCCATTATCGAAGGGATGCAGTTTTCATCTCCAAAAGATGTGCAGTACACATCAAACGATGAAACAAATCGCCTAACTGTCTCCGAGTATCGGTTAGATAACGTGATGAATTACAGGTTCTTTGGCAATCAATTGCTTGTTACTGAAGAAACATTTGAAGAGATAAGAGATAGCATTCAAGACGATGAACACAAAGAATTTTTGAGTTTTGATACATTTCAGTTATCAGAAACTGAAAAATCAGAAATCGCCTCCGAGATCTTTCTAATCAGTGTAAATAGTGATTTTATCATTGACTATTATACCTCATATGAACAATCGGTCCAAAACTTCGGACTTCTCGTTTTCATCGCCGGATTTTTAGGCTTGGTGTTTCTCCTTTCAACAGGAAGCATATTGTATTTTAAACAAATGACGGAAGCTGAACAAGAAAAAACCCATTATCGAACACTACGACAACTTGGATTCCATGTAAACGATTTGATGAAAGGCATCGTTCGTAAACAGCTCTTTGTTTTTTTGATTCCTCTAGGAGTTGGGTTATTGCACGCTACTTTTGCTCTTAATGTGGGCTCTGTTCTTATTGCCGCAAGCATGCTCACCCCAATCATCATTAGTATGGTAGTGTATATTGTCATCTATTTGCTGTTTATGATGATTACCATTCGCTATTACAAAAGAATCGTCACAAATGCTTTATAGAAAGGAAGAAAATGATGAAAAAGAAGATCATAATTTCTTGTCTCGCTGTCATCGTCACTATAGTTACGATTGCTAGCTTATACCTGCTATTTCGTGAAACAATTGATCGTTTTAATCCATTGATGGAGCAGGAATATGTATATGTTGAGGTTCAAGAAGAACCTGAAGATGATGACGGAAGATATAGATATAGGGAGCAAGGTGTCACTGAAAACGGAGAGACGAAACGAGTAGTATTCACCACCAGCACTACACTCGATCAAGGTACATTCGTAAGAGTACTCGCCAAAGGGTCTTATACAGAAGAATACGAACTTATAGAGGAAGGAAATATGCCACGGAATGAATAAACTAGCTAATGTTACGGTGTTCAAATACAGCGCCCTGTGATAGGCAAAAGAATACCTTTTCACACGGAGCAGCATCAACAAGTTTGTGTAACTCAGTAATGCTATTACTCAAGTCTAGAGGGGAAGAATTTCCCCTTTTCTTCATTTTCATATCGCGGATTAGGTGGTCTGGGTGGCTGTTCATGGTTCTCGCTTATTGAATGATATTTATTGTATACCCCTTTGATCGATTGAATGAGGGAAACTGAAGGAATGTCAGAGAAGGTTGAAGGACTTTCGGATACTTCTGTAAATGCCTAAAGAATTGATTAGCTTCTGCTCTTGCTTTATGCATCGCTTTTTAATCTTTAGCCGTTTTTTAGAATATCCTCGTATATTTAAGATTAATTTTATAATTATTGGATCGTGTAATTTTTGCTGTGTTTTTCTGACACCTGATAAAAAATGGAACTTTCATGCCGAAGTGTGTAGTTAAGGGTACTAAAACATGTGTCGTTTCAGGAGGCAGGTCCTAAATCTCTGCAACCCATTAGCCCTTTCGGCTTGTATTGCAAAAATTACTCATTTTTGACGCTCTAACACATAGCCTTCTTACATGGCCTTATAGCCGAAAGGAGATGGGTTTGTGATGAGCGAAGAAAATAAGCACGACCATCCAAAAAAGAAGGATAATTTCGTTAAGAATACGTCTCGGGAAGTGACGGACGCATTTGGGAATACGGTCGATTCGGCGGGACGCATCGTCAAATCGGTTTCTGGTGAAGGCGGTCTCGTCGGAAAAGCAACCGACACGTCGGGGCGAATTCTAAAAGGCACGGCAGGCAAAGCGAACCAAATGATTGGCAAATCGTCAGAAGCTCCCGGTAATCTGTACAGAAAAGCAAGAGGGACTCGTAAGAAAAATGAGGATGATAAGGAGTAACCTGGCGGTGATGGCGATAAGGATTCTTTCCTTATCGCCATCAATGCTTTTATCCTCGACGTAACATTCATGTGGGAATTTGATGGACAAGCCGCAGTTGTAAGGTGACAGAATAGGCCGATCCGTCAAAATCCTGTTTTTCCTAGCGAGCAGTGAACAGAATTAAAGCAATACTTGCATAAACTAATGGTATTAGTTTATGCTGTAACTAATACCATTAGTTTAAGGGGGTGCTTTTTATGAAGGTATCTACATGGGGTCATATTTATCAACTTGCGTTTATGCCAAATATCTTTCCTGTGAATTGTTATTTGATTGAGGAAGAAGCATGCTTAACATTAATTGACACGGCACTTCCGACTAGCCATAAAAAAATTAAAGAGGCGGCAAGGAAGATAGGTAAGCCGATTACACACATCGTGTTAACCCATGCCCATAGTGATCATGTCGGTTCGCTCGATGCACTTAAGGAAAGGATAACGAAGGTTGAAGTGAGCATATCCGAAAGAGATGAACAGTTGTTAAGAGGAAATAGAGAGTTACAAGTTGGGGAACCAAATTTTAAAATTCGTGGGGGAGTCCCTAAAAACATCCGAACAAAACCAGATCGAACGTTACGAGAAGGAGATCGAATCGGTTCGCTGGAGGTTTTGGCAACACCGGGGCATACTCCAGGTTCAATTAGTCTGATTGATACACGAACAGATGCTGTGATTGTTGGTGATGCTTTACAAGTGCGTGGGGGTTTTTCTGTATCGGGAACGTTAAGATGGACCTTTCCAGCACCTGCATTGGCAACATGGAACAAAAAAGAAGCCATTCAAAGTGCGAAAAAAATCCAGACGATTCACCCAAGTATGATAGCAGCAGGTCATGGGAAAATGGTCGATTCACCTGCGAAGTTGCTTGATCAGTCGATCGAGGATGCGATAAGAAGGACGTATAAATGACACCAAGAAGAGGATTAACGAGCAAGGATATTGTCAATTCCGCAGCCAAAATTGCAAATCAAAATGGACTAAGTTATGTTTCCATCAGTGTGGTCGCTCAAGATTTGGATATAAAACCGCCGTCTCTTTATAATCATATTCGTGGATTAGACGAATTGCATGAGTTGCTAGCGATTCACAGTTGTCTGCTTCTTTATCAAAAACTTCAATTAGCCACTCACAACCAAAGCAATCGTGAAGCGTTAACATCTTTTAGTTATGCATACATTGATTTCGCAAGAGCTTACCCTGGGCAATATGAAGCCGCTACGCATTCTTATGACGAGCACCATGTGCAACTGAAAGAACTGCAAGATCAAATAATCAATCTTGTGCGCACTCCGCTCTATGAGCTCGGGTTTGAAGAAGAATATACGGTTCACTTGGTCAGAATGTTACGAAGCCTATTACACGGCTTTGTTATGCTAGAATCAGCGCAGGGATTTAAGATGGATTACCAAATAAACGATTCTTTAGATGTAATGATTGAAACGTTTTTAATAGGAATTCAACTGGCCAAACAGTAATTGTCCATAGGAAATACCGGGACGTTTTCGGCGTTCCGGTAGCTTTCACATCGTCATGAGCGTCATCGTTAAGTTTTCGTCTTACGGTTCGTTCACCTGCTCGTCGTCATTAGAGCACTTCGGTATACTTATACGAGACGCCCGGGTAGACTGTCGACTTTTCGAAACACACTCTATTGATTGCTTTATCTCCCAAGACGTTGCGATGGTCATTACACATTCACAAGCAAAACCCTACGCGAAGAAAAACCGAATTAACCCGAATAAAGCGAAACAAAATAGCACGAACCCAGACGAAATCCCAGTAATGGCGCTGTTGCGTACGTTCATTTTCTTGGAAATAGTAGGGGACATTGCGGAAATCACGATGAGCAGTATGGCCAATAGATATAAACTCGAATCGTTAAAGACGTTAACGAGGAAGATAAAATGAATGCCTACGATGAAACAGATCCACGGAGCCGTAATCGCCTTTATTGGCTCGAATGAGCAGAAAAGCGACGATTCCACCAATAATGAATTCGGCATAAAACACGATCAGATAGGTAGTCAACGAACCGACTTCGGACAATGCCGTCGCTTCGTTCCAATTCATAACGCTTAGATAAATACCGAGTAAACTGACGAGCAGCGCAATGCCTGACGCAATGCCGATGTATTTGCGCCAGTGTTCCCCTCGGACCTTTCTGTGCCCACCCAAACCAAGCAAAGCTGAACATACCGAATACCGCTGTGAACATCGCATAATCTCATATATACTCCATTTTTCACCCCGTTTTCGGAATCGTATCCATTCAAAACCCTTTATTAAAAATTATTATGCACCATACCTTCTCATGAGGAGAGTAATTCTTATTTTTGGCTTGTCCGGAAGGCAAACGAGGAAGCGCAGCCAAAGGTGGCCGAGCGAATAGAAATATTCCAACGATGCGTCGGGACACTGCTAGTGTCCCGACGGCATCGTTTTCTTAAGCTTTCTTCTTACTTCTCAATTACATACTCATCGACGTCTCCCCGTGAATGTTCATCGCTTCTAAGCGAATGTGATCGTTAGTAATGGCAAAGGAGACGATTACCTGCTCATTGTCATCATAGAGCACATCGGTATACTCGTACGAGACACCGGGATAGAACTTCGGTCCTGCCGACCCACCGATGACATAGATGGTTCCCCCATCATCGGCAACGTTGCGTCTACCATTGGATAGGTACGCATGTACGAATGGTCATGCCCCATGAGCACGAGGTCAACTCCCCCTTGCTCAAGAACCGGTGCAAAAATGTCAGCGGTTCGCTCTCCGCTCGTGAGCGGATTGCTTGAATAAGCCGGACGGTGGAACATCGCGATAGTCCATGTCGCATCGCTTGCTTGGAGCTGTTCTTCCAACCAATCCGCTTGGGCCCGCATCTCTTCTACCTCTGCCTCGCTATTTAGCAAAAAGAATTCGGCATCCCCATACGTGAAGGAAGAAACCTCGCCTTCTTGCCCCGCTGGTCCGTTGTGCGCGTAAGGAAGCAGCTGTTTGAACGTATTGTAGCCATCTCCATACACATCATGATTGCCTAATACCGCCATGAGCGGTCGCTCCCGAGCTAACCCGCCGACAGCGTCCAAGAAATAGTTCCACTCCGTTAAAGAATCCCCGTTCTCAACCAAATCCCCGGAGTGCATGAGAAAACGATGTTCGTCTGTGGCCACACTGTCGATTAATGATGTGAGCAGTTCAAATTGCTCCGGAGTTTGCGCTTGTGAATCGGCCGCGAATAAAAAGCTAAAGTCGTCGTCACTCGCCGTTTGAAATGTCGATGTCTCGCTCCAATTCTCATCTGTACGCACACGATACGTGTACGATTGTCCTGGCTTGAGATCCTCCACGGTCGCCTGAAACACTTGCACTTCCCCGTCCTCGTGGTAATACAACGCAGAATCTGCCGGGATTGTAATCCCTTCGACTTCCAGTGCACCGCTGTCTACAAGGGGAGACGCTTGCCACGTAACGGTTTGCGACGTGGTCGGATCAGCGCTCCACGTGAGCGTCACATGCTCTGGGTTGTTGCTGCCGAGCGCGCTCACAATGCTGCCATCCCAACGCGCGCTCACGTCCCCATCAGGAGAAACCGCCTGCAAACGCACATCTCCTCCGAGCGCAGTCAGCCGTTCGGTCTGCACCTTTCCGTCCTGATCTGTGACAGGTAGCGACGCCCAGTCCACTTCCCGAATGGCATCAGTACGCACGTATCGTTCAGTTTCCGTATCATCAATCACGCGCGCATAGCGTTCCTCTTCGTCTAGAAGTTGAAACTGCGTGCCTTTTCGAACCGGTAACCAGCGGCGGGTAAACTCGCCGTCTTCTTTCGTGAACGCCCACGTGTTTGTAATCGCCTCCACCCGTGGCGGGTCGGTTCCTACATCGAATCGCACCCCCTCGACCGGTTTGCCGTCCCGGTCAGTCACCGTCAACTCTGTCGGCGTCCCGATTGATTGGCCGTCAATTTCAAGTGTGAGCGGAGGATTCGCCGGAGCTTCGAAGACATCATAAAAGAAAACAGCATCGTTCACCTGGCTTCGGTAAGTTCTATCACAACATCCTCGCTCACATATCGGTCAACGTCAAACGTCAATACGGCGTGATCGTCCATTGTGAGGGTAACGGAATCTTCGTCCGCATCATACGTTCCATCCGCTACGTGCACGCGGTCGAGGGTGACTTGGTCGGAGTCAAACTGCAACACCGCCCGCGCGTCTTGGATGTCTTCGGCATTGACGAGGTCGACGTTTAAATCAAACGTCTGATTGGGGCGCACTTCCTCAGGCCCTTGCAATGCAAATGCAGCTGATCTGCCCGAACCTCAAAGCGCCAGCTCGTGTGCATGAGATTCCCAGCCTGGTCGCGAACCTGTATCTCGACTTCATGAAACCCATTGGCGAGCGGCTTCTCAGGTGTGAACTTTACCGTCTCTTGTTCGTAAACAAAACCGACTTCTTTTCCATCTAACTGTACGTCAATCGTTTCTGGATCAATTCCTGATTCTTCATCACGTAAGGTAATTTCGATTTCCGGTTGGTTCGTTTGCACGGTTTCGCCAGCGGCTGGCGTTTTCTGTTTGATTTCAGGGTTGGTTACGTCCTCGTCGAAGTCCCGATACACCGCACGGATGTCGTCAATGTACAGCGTGCCTGCTCCTTTCGTTTCTTCCCGCGTGGCCATATAGCGGACGGGCATGTCCAAAACATATGGCGCTTCGAAGTCTTCGGATATCGGGGCCTCGACATACTGCCAGCCTTCCCAAGTCACGCCCTCAGGCGCTTCGGGTGTGAAGTCGATATTGAACGTTTGGCCGTTTGCGTCTTTTAGCTGGGATCGGAGCCAATGCCCGGCCGCATCGCCATACACCCACATGCCGATTCGTTCAGGGTCGCCAGGGATGTCAATCCCGCCGTCGACAGCTGCATATACCCCTGACGTGCCGGCAAACCCGGTGAAGTCATAGTCGATTTTCAGTGCGTAGTTTCCAAAGCGCGCCTGCTCGTTGGAACGTTCTAACTGTACGTCGTGATGGTTCACACCCGTGGCGCGCCAGCCGTCCATCTCTGTTTCGAAGTCTTCAATGACGACATAGGCGGGATCCTCCGCGCTGGAAAAACCGGCAAATAAGCAGAGTGTCAGGATCAGGAACAACGGTTTGCAGAAACGTTTCAAATGAACCTCTCCTTTCATTATAGGGCGATTGCATTGAGAACGGTTACTACGAGGAACAGAACAGCGAGTAGGGCATAAATGACCACTCTAATGTAATTTTTTCGTAGGAGATTCTTAAATGATTTTATAGAGAAAATTGCGAATATAAAGATCGGAACTATTATCGCCATTGTGTTCGTGTACGATTCGATATTTGCAGCCTGTGCGAGCACACTTGAACCGAGGAGCAGCGCGAGAACAACCCATAGAAGGGCTTCAATCCTTGCGAGCGTTCGTGTAGACAATGTATCACCTGCCATAATTATATATTTCTATAGGGCTGGGGTTGCTAGGCGCCTTTGAAATCACATGCTTCAACTCAGCTAACCAGCTAAACACACGGCTTTTGCTGACTAGACACCCTCTCTGCCTATTTATGTGACACTTCAATCTAAAGCGTGTCATTTTAAGGTGCAAACTGCCCCATAAATTTTTATTTGTGACACTTCGCGAAGCTTATGTGACAATTTGCGTTAATCATGGTGCGTTTTACGAAGTGAAATGTCTCAAAAACGAACATTTGTGACACTTTGCGTATTTCTATAAAATCTTGCGCCTGCTGTTGGAGTACCGAAAAATCTAAGGTTTACGATTTGCAGGTTGCAATGAGCTATCATCTGCACGCCTAGTCATCTAGGTCTAGCGTAGCAAAGAATTCCCCGTCTGTGTATAGGTAAAAGTGGTGCTGAGTCATTAAAATAGGGTATAAAGGTAGAAAAGGAGGAAGCCTAATTGATTAATCAGCCGGTCAAGCCACACCGCTCGTCACCGATGAAGGAGGCGAGCGCCAGTTTCTCGAAAGTCGATTCCACCATCTTTGTTGCCATCGCCACTGTGTTAGGCTATCTCGTTGCATATGGGTTCCAATTGGGTCAGTTCAATTATTACGGAATTAATACGGTGCTCATGGGCCAAATTTATTTGACCGACATTATTATATCCGCGACAGCCGTACTCGTATGTGTGGCGATCGCGCTATTTGTGCAGGCTGGATTGGAGCGGTTGTACAAGCGCGTTTCCCGCTTCTGGTCTGCCATCTTCCGCATCATCCTTCCCATTACCATCGTGTTTTTATTAACCGCATTCCTGTTTCGCATGATGTTGTTTGTGTACTTGTTAGTTTTCTTTATTCTGCTCTATTTTTTCCTAGCACTCGTCTCTTCAAAAAAAGACTCCTATCGCGAGCGCATCATCGATTTCTTTTCAGCTGAAGGACTCCGTATCAAAAACTACTTGCCTGAAAACGTCCGCAAGTATTGGGTCCAGAAAAAAATGGGCACCGTCATGTTCCTCATATTTATCTTACCGTACCTTGCCTATATGGTCGGAATGTACACCGCGTTCTCCGCAACCAACTACTTAACCTTTGAAGAGGGTGGGTCCGAGTATGTCGTATTGACGAGCACGAGCGATATCCTCATCGTCGCGCCACTAGACGACGAGCACCAACTCGGATCAGACGTCGTCATCATCTCCTTGAACGGCGTCGGGCACGAATCGTATACGTTCGTTCCGCAGAAATTTGAGGGCGGGTTGTTGACCGAGTAGGGGCGGTGTGGGGCGGCATCGGGCATGGTCTATGGGCGGATTGCGCGGATCGGGGCGGGGGCAAGGGTCTTAGACTTTAGAGATGACTCACCGAACGGGTCACGCCATGCTTATGTGGGCATTTCACCAAACTCCAACCACAAATCTGTCCAAATCCATCATAAACGCGTTTATGATGGGATTTCCAGGTTCTATGATGGATTTGTCACAGGAAGCAGCCATGTTTCCGCATGAATCCCATCATAGAAAGTTTTATGGGGGAATTTGCAAATAAAAGCGCCTCCCGACAACGGGAAAGGCGCTTTTCTCATTCATTGAATCTGTTGCGTTTTTGGCACGAATAATTGAGGTCTTCTAAAAATATGAACACCATGTGTTTAAAAACTGACAAAACGATGACATGCCTTTCTAGGACTATATGCAGATGTTATATTAGCATCATGAAGTGATCTTAAATATTTATTTTATATAAGGAGTGAATTTCTGTGAATAAATTATTATTGCCGATTATTGGTAGCTCAGTATTGCTACTTGCTGCTTGTGGTGGAGATGAAGCTCCCGAAGAAGAAGCTGCGACTGAAGAAGGAGAGCAAGTATTCACATTGGAAGAACTTGCTGAGTATGACGGACAAGATGGAAACGATGCGTATGTAGCAGTAGACGGCGTCGTTTACGATGTTACAGGTGTTGGCGCTTGGGAAGGCGGCGAGCACGCCCCTGCTGGCGGACTTGAAGCTGGCGGAGACCACACTGAAGAAATCGAAGCTTCTCCTCACGGCACTTCAGTATTAGAAGACTTGCCAACTGTCGGTATACTTGAAGAAGAATAAGCTATGAAATCTGACCCTTTGGATCATATGATTCAAAGGGTTTTATATGCGCGTAGTAGACCCCAACCCCTTTGTCGAAAAAAGCTGTCGAGAAGTATTTGCGGATTGTATATGTAATACATGGTATAGTCTGAATGTGCAGAAAATTACACCTTCTAAAAAGGGGAGAACAAAATGAAGAAGCCATTCAGGTTCTTATCAGGTACGGCAGTGATTGCGGCAACGCTATTGTTAGGTGTCTCTACGACGGATGCGAGTGAAGCGGAAAAAGAAGCCTTTTTGATTGGGTTTGAAGAGATGACGATTATGGCGGATTTTATTGAGGAGAATGAAGAGGCAGAAGGCGCGCTTTTAGCAACGGTTGCGGATGAGGAAATTGCCATTGACGTGCTATATGAGTTCGAACAAATTCCTGTGTTATCGGTGGAAATGACAAAAGAAGATGTGAGCGAATTAAAAGGCGAAGAGAGCATTTCATACATTGAAGAAGACATTGAAGTTTCCATCTCACAAACGATTCCATGGGGCATTGACCGGGTTCAAGCAACAGCTGCACATAATCGCGGGATTACAGGGAATGGGGTGCGAGTAGCTGTGCTAGATACGGGGATCTCCAATCACCCGGATCTAAACATTCAAGGTGGGACAAGCTTTGTGCCTGGTGAACCAGGTATAGCAGATGGTAATGGCCACGGTACGCACGTTGCTGGTACGATTGCAGCGCTTGATAACAACGTTGGTGTCTTAGGCGTCGCGCCAGACGTTGATTTGTTTGCAGTAAAGGTACTCGGTAGAAGTGGATCCGGAAGCATTAGTGGCATTGCTCAAGGGTTGCAATGGTCAAGCAACAACAACATGGACGTTGCGAACATGAGCCTTGGCAGCCCTTCGCCGAGCCCGACGCTCGAGCGAGCGGTCAACCAAGCAACAAATAGCGGCGTATTAGTCGTTGCCGCTTCTGGGAATTCAGGGGCAAGCTCAATTGGCTACCCAGCAAGGTACCAAAATGCAATGGCTGTAGGTGCCACCGATCAAAATAACAACCGTGCCAGCTTCTCACAATTCGGTACCGGTCTCGACATTATGGCACCAGGTGTAGGCGTGCAAAGTACGTATCCTGGGAATGGCTACCGCAGCCTAAGTGGCACATCAATGGCAGCTCCACACGTTGCTGGTGTGGCAGCGCTCGTCATGAGCAACAACCCGTCTTGGTCTCCTGCCCAAGTACGAAGTCACTTAAACCAAACCGCAACACCAATTGGTGCGTCAAACCAATACGGAAACGGTTTGGTGAACGCGAACGCTGCGACGCAGTAAGGGAAATGCTCGGTACTAAAGCACGACGATGTCTTAGCGGCTCGTTATAAGCTGTATTAAAGAAATTCTATAGTTCTTGAGAGTATAACTGCATCAACCATTTTCTAGTCACTTGGCGTTTATGTGAATAAAATAGAGCTGAACGTTCATAGAATTGCCGAGTATCTGGTATGTGGTGGTGTTCTGTAGAGATCTAGATCGCCCAGTATTTGAATAAACCCAGCATTTTAACGCGATCTATATGGAATGAACTTAACATTTTCTTGATTTGCACTGATGGGTGTTGGGTTGGAGGGGTAGCGCGGTGCTATTTTGCGCAGTTTGTTCCAACTTGAGCGCAGATTCGATGCCCATAACCGAGCAACCTGTCGGCTCCAGTGGGACCGAAGCCATATCGAACTCGGTTCGCGCGGTTCGCGCCGACGTCTTGCTAGGTTTTTGGCTTGGAAATGCAAAGGATGGTTCTCTGAACCGTTGCCGCAGGGGGTGGCGGTGCATGCGGGGAAGACGAACGACCGTTCTGCGCGCTAGTTTCCCCCCATCTGCGCGCAAGTTTGCGCTTTTGACCGATTTTAGCGTGGATTTCACCAAACTTGCGCGCAGTTTATTCCAACTTGCGCGCAGATTCCAGGCTGAAGCGCCAACGACACGACAGCCCCGCCGGCGCCGAAACGGAACCGCACTCGGTTCGGCGCGTTCGCGCCGACAGCATGTGGGTACTTCGGGGCGGGGATGTACACATGACCAGGTGATCTGTTACCGAATACACCGCTTTTCCTGCAATTTTCTCCAACTTGAGAACAAGTTCGGCCCCAACTCGAACACAGTTTCCACTTTACCAAGCTTACCATTGGTTCTTGAAGGATTTATTTAGTTCAACTTATCTAAATTGCTACTACCTAGAAACCCCCAATTGCGCGTATGCGCGCTATTGGGGGTTTTCATGACCTTGACTACCGGCGGCGCGTCGTTATTCTTCCTCAAGGAGGGATAAAAATGATTTTGTCCGCTCTTCTTGGGGATTGGTAATGACTTGATCCCCGTTACCTTCTTCGACGATGTATCCTTCGTCCATGAAAATGATCTTGTCTGCGACTCTTTTGGCGAAGTTCATTTCATGGGTGACGATCACCATCGTTTGTCCTTCGTTTGCTAACCCTTCAATCACTTTCAGCACACCTCTTACCAATTGCGGGTCGAGCGCAGAGGTAGGCTCGTCGAAGAGCATCACTTCCGGCTCCATTACTAATGCTCTAGCAATGGCGACACGCTGTTGTTGGCCGCCCGATAGCATCAGGGTATTTATGTTTGTGCTCAATCATGCCTACTTTTTCGAGCATCGCTTCGCTTTTCTCAATGAGCGTTTGTTTAGAATTTCGCTTCAAAGCGACCGGAGCGGTATATAAATTCTCCAATACGGTTTTGTGAGGAAACAGGTGAAAGCCTTGAAACACCATTCCTGAGTACTGGCGAATCTTTTTGATGTCTGCTTTTTTAATATCAGTGCCGAATGTTAACGCCGATGTCCCGATCGAGATTGAGCCGGCATCCGGAGTTTCTAATAAGTTTAAACACCGTAGCAAGGTGGTTTTGCCAGACCCCGATGGGCCAATTAGCGCAATCACTTCGCCTTTGTTCACTTGAAAGTCAATGGACTTCAATACTTCCGTTGGGCCAAATGACTTCTTTAGTGCCTGTACCTCAATCATGTGCAGAAACCTCCATGCCTCTTTTTTAGCTTAAATAGCGGTTATATCTCTTTTCCAAACGATCTTGGAAATACCCTATGATGATGCATACAGCCCAATAGATGAGGGCTGCGGTAATGTACATTGTCATGCTGTCATATGTTCTTCCTGAGATGAGCCGGGCGCTATACAACAATTCTTGTACTGTAATGACGGATGCTAGGGAGGTTCCTTTCACCACATCCATAAAGATGCTAAATGTCGGTGGCAATGCAATTCGCGTCGCTTTGGGGATAATGATTTTCGTCATCGTTTGGACGTAGTTCATTTGTAAAGATGCTGCCGCTTCCCATTGCCCTTTCGGCACAGACATGATGGAGGAACGAACGACTTCTGCGCTGTAGGCGGCGAAGTTCAAGCTGACCCCGACGATTCCGGCAACGATGGCGCTTGTGAATTCAATACCAATGACCGGAAACCCATAATAGAGAATGAAAATAAAGACGAGTAGTGGCGTTCCGCGCATAAAAGAGATGTATACCCGAGCCGGTAAGCGAAGAAACCAAAACTTTGACATGCGGCGACGCCGAGCAGAATGCCGAGGACTAACGAGAAGAACATGCTGAAAGAAGCGATAATAACCGTGATCTTTAAACCTTCCATAAGGAAAGGTAAGGAGTCGACGGCTAGCTCGAAGTCATACAAATACTCCCATTGTATATTTGAAAACCACTCAAACATTTTTTCTCTCCTGACTTTATTGATGTAAGGAAATTCGTGAGCAATAAGGTAATGTGTCATCCGTCATGCTCACGACGCGTTTATCCTTCTAACTAACGATGTCCGCATCATCATTTGGTTGTGAGACATCCTCTCCGAGAAATTCATTTGAAAGTTCAGCGACATAGCCTTCTTCAATCAGTTCGTCGATGACGACACTTAACTCATCGCGAAGCGCTTCGTTCCCTTTAAGCAAGGCAATGGCGCTTTCTGTTGCGTGGTAACGTACATCTTCAGCTAATACAAGATTGTCGTCACCAAACTCTTCGAGGGTTTGGCCGAGCACGAGGTAATCATTTAAATACGCGCTTTGATTTCCGTTCAATACGTCTCTTAAAATGGCTTCGGTTCCGCATCATAAGCCGTACCATCTGCGCCAATATTATCGGCAAAGATGGCGTAGTTGCTCGTTAGAGAGCCGAGAGCGACCTCCACACCTTCCAAGTCATGAGCAGAAGTAAAGTGGTCCACGTCTTCCGCCCGTACAATCGCTGAACCATACGAATATTTGTGCGGTTCTACAAAGTCAAACGTCTCCAACCTTTCTTCAGTAATTGCAAAATCGTGTGCAGCCACATCAATTTGCCCATTTCTTAAAGCAGGTAGAATGCCATCAAAGTCCATCGTGCTAAATTCAATGTCTAAGTTCAGACGATTTGCTACTTCTCTGACTAATTCACTTCAAAACCGGTTAATTCGTTATTTTCATCCATGTATGTGATTGGCGCGTATGTCCTGATGTACCGACACTAGTGTTCCTGAATCTTGAACATCTGTCCAAGACGTGTCGCCGTCCCCAGCTTCGCTACCCGTATCTTGTTCGTTTTCCCCACCGCATGCAGCTAGCATTACCGTGGCCATTCCTAGGTAAAATAATAATCCGCTCTTCTTCATCCTCATCCACCCACTTATTTTATAATGCATATCAGTTTACTTGGTTTAAAGTAGCACCTTATCAGAAAATTGTCAATGGTTCAGGTGGGGGTATCCATAAAATAAAAAGAACCACTCTCTAAAGAATGGTTCCCGTAGATACGGAGGGCTGTTGCTCACTTAAAACAGTCTGGCAGGGTGATTTAGATGGTTCTTTGCTTTCCAGGAGCCCGATGCAAGTCTTGAGCTTTTCCTGCTTTGAGAAGAAAGCTATCGACGTGGGTGGGGAATTGTTTTTCGAGATAACGAGCAGCGTCTAACACCTGGTCAAGGTCGACACCGGTTTGGATCCCCATCTCTTCAAAGCCGTGCACGAGGTCTTCGGTCGCAATGTTTCCACTGGCGTTTGGTGCGTACGGACAACCTCCGATTCCACCCGTTGAACTGTCGAAATCGATGATGCCTTCTTCCAATGCGGTTAGGGCATTTGCAAACGCCATGCCGCGGGTGTTATGAAGGTGAATTGAGAAAGTGAAGCTCGGGAACGAGTGAGTTAAATGCCTGATAATTTTACGAACGTTTTTCGGATTTCCCATACCGGTAGTGTCTGCTAAGGAAATACTCGTAATGCCAAGCTCTTCATATTTCTGGCAAATCGCTGCATGTCTTTCTACGGGTAACTCCCCTTCGTACGGACAGCCGAAGCAACAGCGATACTGCCAGTCATTTTGATGTCCAGTTTATGAGCCTCATCAGCGACCGCTCGATATCGTTCTAACGCAGCAAACGTATCGGCATTCGCATTGTATAAGCTGTGCGAATCACTACCGGATAGCATAAGTTTTAATTTCTTAATGCCAAGCTGATGGGCGCGCTCTAATCCTTTCAAGTTCGGGACGAGGGCTCGTAATGTCGCAGGTTGACTTCTGTCAATCTCACGAATCACTTCATCCGCATCTTGCAATTGTGGGACAGCTTTTGGGCTAACAAATGAGGTCACTTCAATTTCATGGAATTCACACCGGGTTAGACGATTGATAATGTCAACTTTTGTCTGTTTGTCAAACATGGGCATGCTTTGAAATCCATCTCTTGGACAGACTTCATGGATATTTACTTTCATAGAGAGGTCTCCTCCTTCTTCGCGTTAAGATGCTTGCTAAAAACCATTAATAGGATGAAAATTTCAGATGACACCTTGATTTTTGAGTTGTTGAATTCGGTGTTCATCTAGACCGATCATGCTCGAGAGTATCTCCTCATTATGCGCCCCTAGATCGGGACCTACGTTTGTTACGCTACCAGGTGTTGCAGAGAATTTCGGCACGACACCAGGCATTTTAATAGCGCCGAGTCGTGGATGCTTCATCTCAATAATGTTATTACGCTCGTTAAAATGCGGATCATTAAAGATGTCTTCAATGCTGTTTATGGCACTGATCGGTACACCGTGATGATCTAAGTGAACGAGTAGTTCATCACGATCCCAACTCTTCACCCAATCGGCAACGATCCCGTTCGTTTCTTCAAACCGCTGGAGTCGGACGGCGTTTGTGTAATACCGATCATCCTTTAACATATCTTCTCGGTTCATTGCTGCGGCTAAACGAGCAAACGTTGGATCAGACTGGTGACTAGCACAAGCCAGTGCCCATCTTTCGTTTGAAAAGTTCCTGCTGGGCTGGAATGCCACTCAAGCCAGGGGAACGTTCTTTAACAATTCCATTTTGGTCGTAATCGGCAACGAGGAATTCCATCATACGAAACATCGATTCATAAAGGCCGAGATCAACGGTTTGACCTTGTCCACCTTCGGTATCCCGATGAAACAAAGCCGCGCACGAGGCAAATGCGACGTATACTCCGGTAATATAATCGAGTAGAGAGAAGGAAGGACTGATTGGCGGTCGATCTGAGAAGCCTTGCAAATACGTATAGCCACTAAACGCGGTAGCAGGTGTTCCGAAGCCTGCTTTTGGAGCATAAGGACCGGTCTGACCATAACCGCTTACCCGGATCATAATAATGTTCTCGTTGCATTTCTTTAATTGCTCGTAGCCAAGGTTCCACTTCTCTAGAGTGTTCGGCCGAAAATTCTCTATTACAATATCTGATTGACGAACGAGTTTGCGTAAAATCTCTTGTCCCTCTTCGTGATGAAGATCTAGCGTCAAAGACTTTTTATTTCGTGCAAGACCTGGCCAACGAAGCGGTTCTCCGTCTTTAAAAGGCCCATACTTCGAAGAGTGTCTCCCTTGTTTGGGATTTCGACTTTAATGACTTCAGCCCCAAAATCAGAGAGAAGCGTTGCCCCGTAAGGGGCGGCAATCATTGTGGATAAATCGAGAATGCGGATACCAGCGAGAGGTCCAGATTGTAGGTGTGTCATGATACTCCTCCTTCGTTACGTTTCTGCTTTCTTTTCGCCCATCGTTTCTGAACCCAAGGCAAGGTAAATAAGATAATGGTAATGATGAACATCGTCGTAAAAATGGGCCTCTCTAATAGAGATAAGTACTGTCCTTCATAGATTAGTAACGTTCTCGTCATCTCGCCATCAATGGTGGCTCCGAGAATGAGTCCGAGCAAAACAGCAATTAACGGGTAGTCTAGTTTACGCATCACAAGAGCGAGTACGGCGAAGCCGAGTGTCAATACGACATCTAAATAAATGCCGCGCACGGAAAATGCGCCTAATAGCGAAAAGATCGCGACGATGGGGATGATCAGCCTTGCAGGTGCTAACACGAGTTTGCTAAAATACCAGACGAAGATAAAACCGATAAACAACAGTAGAAAAGCTTGAATCATGTTGCCGATGATGACTGCGTAGGTCATATCCATATGATCACGAATGAGGTAAGGTCCAGGTGTGAGTCCGTGAATCATAAATGCAGCCATAAGAACGGCGGTGGCACTCCCACCAGGGATGCCGAACGTGAGCATCGTTGCCATGCCACCACCCTCCGAAGAACTGTTGGCGGTTTCTGCTGCAATTAGTCCACTATCCTCGCCTTTGCCGAAGTTTTCTTTGTTTTTTGAGAAGGTTTGCGCTTGTGAATAGCTGACGAGTGAGGCGACGGTGGCGCCAGCAGCTGGCAGTACTCCAATGAAAATTCCAATAATAATGGAACGAAGCGTATTGATTTTCTGTTTAATGACAAGCATGCAACCCTTCACAAAGTCTTTGAAACTCCGTTGAATATGAGTCGTATTGTCCCCAACGATAAACTTCTGTTGTACAAGGTAGAACAGTTCAGAGATCGCGAGTAAGCCCATCAATGCCGGTACGATTTGGATGCCTTCGTACAATTCAATCTGTCCAAATGTACCTCGCTCTCTGCCATATGCAGTCGCACCAATAGAACCGAGCAATAATCCTAAAAATCCAGCAATGAGCGACTTGGACAAATTGCCTTTAATCATGCTAATGATCGAAAGAGCAAAGACAGCGAGCATAAGCATTTCAGGCGCCTGAAAGAGTAGAACGAAATTGCCCATTGATTGTATGATAAAAAATACAACGAGATAACTTGCTAAGCACCCAATGACTGATGACATTAATCCAACGCCTAGCGCCTCATTTTGTCGTCCTTGTTTCGTCATTGGGTAACCATCGAGCGTAGTCGCAACCGCGCCTGGTGACCCGGGAATGTTAAGCATGACCGCAGTGATTCCTCCTGCGTACACGGACCCAGTAAACATACCAGAGAGAAACATGATCGCATCAAGCGGTTGCATTGTGTACGTTAAAGGAAGTGTCAGGCAATGCCGAGTGCTCCTGACACCCCAGGTACCGCCCCGAGAATGACGCCAACGACCAACCCTAAAATGATGAACAATAATACTTGCCAACTAAAGACGATTTGCAAACCATCCATTAAAGCGGGCACATCAATCAAGTGACCACCTCCTCGTTAGATCAATAATCCAGTAGGGATATTGACTTGTAAGAAAAAGACAAAGATAAAGTAGATAAGGGATATAACGACAACCGGAAGAATTGTCATTTCCCACCATTTGCGGCTTTTTAGGTAGTAGTTAATGCCGATGAAAAAGAGCACCGTTGACGTGAAGAAGCCAAGAATTGGAATGAAGATGACATACAAGATGAACGATAACAAGAGCATTGCTTGTTTGTTTTTAAGCCAAGTTAAGATGTCTTGTAGAAAAGATGTTTCATCGTTTCGTAATCGAATAATTTTATAGATGGACCAGCTTCCTCGTATTCCAAGTAGAATGAATAACCCTCCTGATATCACTTCAACAAGTATTCGCTCTTCAGGTTCAGGTAACGCCTGTACATCGAGATAGTAGTACACTGTAAAAGCACCAATTGCGAACAAAAATAGTAAGTTTTTAATTTCTGTAGCCATATGGTTTCACCTACTCAAATAAGTCACGATATTCAGAGATAAGTTGATACGTTTCATCGAGAAGTTGGTTAGTTTCCTCTTCATCCACCCACGTAAAAAACATGTCTTGAGATTCTCCCAATCGTTAAATTCATCACTTTGGGCCGCGTTTTGAACGGCTTCAGCCAAAATATCGTACCGTTCAGGGTGTTCTTCTCGGAAGCTTGACTTTACTTGAGCAAACCGGCGATTTGAAATTACGGGCATCTCATTGGTGCTTCCCATATCTGCAAGTTCTTCGTTGATTAATGGGATATCTGGGCGTTGTTCATAGGCTCATCGGCGAACACGGCAAGTGCACGTAAATCGTCACCGCCCCCGGCAATCGTTCCTTCAATATCAGAGGCCATGAAATCAACTTCACCACCGAGAAGAGCAGTTCGGATTTCTGCCCCTCCATCATAAGGAATGTCTCTCGCATCGAGACCCAATTCATTCATTAGAATTTTAATGGATGTGTCTGACCATGACGAAGAAATCATTGAGTAACTTAACGTGTTTGGATTTTGTTCAATGTCTATAATTAAGTCTTCAAGCGTTTCATAATCAGAATCAGCGGGCACCCAAATCGCAATCGGTGACTCATGAATAATCCCCATATAATCAAAATCATCGAAGTCGTATGCGGCACCTCTGAGGATCGTTGCTTCAAAATGTGGGTGAGAGTTGTAAATAAAATGAGTGCCATCATCAGGATCTTGTTGGAAGTGACTTGTCGCCCCGATCGCACTTGCACCACCTTCGCGATTGTCCACAAGAATTCTTACGCCTAAATCATCTTCCATTGCTGAAGCGAGAGCTCTTGCTTGGCGATCAGCAGTGCCACCGGTTGGAAAGGGGACTACCATCGTAATTTCTTCTTCTGGCCAATTCTCATTGGTTTGTGCATCAGAACCAGCGTCTTCATTACATGCAGCCATAAGCAGTAGGGCGGGTAACATGAGCATCATTTTTTTCATTATTGTAATGCCTCCTCTACACGTGATAAGTTTTATGTTTTTTAGATACTCCCCTAAACCGCCTTCTTGAAATATTTGAATCATAATACTTGGCATCACCGTTCCGGTGTAAATGTCATCGGTTGAAAGATTCTTTACCGTTCCTTCAGCAAGGTTCACTTCAACCTGGTCATCTTTCTGAATGGTATGGTTGGGCACTTCAATTACGGGCATACCGACATTCACAGCATTGCGAAAAAAGATCCGTGCGAAGGAACGAGCAATGATAACGGAAATACCTTTAGACTTAATCGCAAGGGGTGCTTGTTCTCTTGAAGAGCCACAACCAAAATTCTCACCTACGACGAGGATGTCGCCTGCCTTTGCTCGTTTTGTAAATTCAGGATCTAAATCTTCCAGTACATGTGCTGCGAACGTTTGAAAATCAAGCGTCTTCGTGTACTTCCCTGGAATGATCCGGTCGGTATCAATGTTGTTCACCTCATATACGTGTGTATCGCCGGTATAAATCATTGGACGGTCAACTCCTTCTGCTCATTAACAATTTCACCATGAATCATCGTTTGTGCGACGACCGCAGGAGAACTCAAATAGACGTTCGCTTTTGGGTTACCCATTCTTCCTGGGAAATTCCGATTTGACGTGGAGATGACGTTCTCTCCATTACCGGGCACACCCATATGCGTTCCGACACAAGGGCCACACCCTGAAGTGAGGAACGTGGCGCCGGCATTCATAAGAATTTGCGCGGTTCCGTCATCCAGTGCATCTTGGAACACTTTGCGTGAAGCTGGGGCAATGAGCAACCTCGTTCCTGCTTTAATGTGCTGCCCTCTAAGCACGCGTGCAGCTGCTTGCAAGTCTTCAAGCTTGCCATTCGTGCAACTACCGATAAACCTTGATGGATGGGTGTGCCGACGAGTGTTTCAAGTGCCACTACTTGGTCTGGGGAGTGGGGGACGGCGATTTGTGGTTGGATACTGGATACATCGATCGTATGAACATCCGTATAAATCGCATCCTTATCAGGTTGGATGTGCTGAAATTCTTCAGACCATTCCAAATTTTCCGTATTTACAAGACCGGCTTTCGCTCCCATCTCGATGGACATGTTGGCAAGCGTCATTCTGCTAGAAAGGGACATGCCTCGGACGGCTGATCCGGTATATTCAATTGCCTTATATGTGGCGCCAGAAATGCCAAGCTTGCCGACAATGTGTAGAATAATATCCTTGCTTGTAATATCGGTCCGCATTTCTCCTTCAAGTTCAATTTTTATCGTCTCGGGCACCTTAACCCACGTTTGTCCAGTTAACCAAATACCAGCAAGGTCCGTCGATCCAACACCGGTTGCAAATGCGCCTAGCGCACCGTAAGTGACGGTATGAGAGTCAGCACCAAATACAATTTGACCTGGTTGTACATGGTGATTGTCGATCATTAGTTGATGACAAATGCCTTCACCAACATCGTAAAGCTTGATTTGTTGTTCATTCGCAAAATCGCGCATCGACTGGTGAAGATTAGCCACGCGCTCATTCGGAGCTGGGGAGCGTGGTCGATGACAAGCACAATACGGTCAGAATCGGCGACTGATCCCCCCCCATCTCCTTAAAGCTTTTTATGGCAAGCGGGGCGGTTGAATCGGTGGCCATTGTAGCGTCGACGTCTATAATCGTTAAATCGCCTGCTTGGACAGACTGCTTGCTATGATTCGATATAATTTTCTCAATAATTGTCTTAGGCATCGTATACCTCCATCTGCATAAATCCCATTTTTGTAGAGATTTCACTCGTCGCTTCTTTTACCTTTGCAATAATCTGTTGTTCCATCTCAGCACTAAGCCTGCCTTCGTGACCAGAAATCGTAAGTGCAGCAATCATTTGATTCGTTGAATCAAAGATGGGTGAAGAAACAGAATAGGCCCCGAGAACACGATCGTTTTTGCTTACGGCGACACGTTGAGCTTTAAAGTCAGTCAGTTGCTCATAATAACTGGCTCGATCAATTTCTTGGTTGTTCGTTCGTTCCCATTCTTGGATAACTTCCTCAGTAAATCCGCGATTGGCATAAGCGAGAAAAATCTTGCCGGATGCTCCTTTCACAAGCGAGTACTGCACACCTAATTTGACATAGTGGGTTAAATCTTGAGTTCCATCGACTTTATCAATGCAAACCCGGCGATTTCCTTGAAGAATATTCAAACTCACAGATTCACCAATATCAAACGAAAGCGTTTTCAATATTTTCATTGCAGCTTGCCTAACATCGAGGGATTCGGTAACGATTTGCGCAAATCGTACGAATGGAAACCCAAGTCGATAATCCCCTTGCTCTGTCTTCATAATGAGACCTCTAGATTGTAAAGAATTAAGTAATCGAAAAATGGTGGGGCGCTTTAAGCCCGTCTTCTCAATAAAATCTTTCATCGATAGAACCGGCTCGGACGTTGTGAAACAAAATAGCAGGTCCATCGCTCTGTCGACAGATTGAACAATTTCTTTGTCTTGTGCCATCATCAACCTCCTCATTGTCCATAATGCGGACATCAAGTCCGTATTGCGGAAGCTTTGTGTTATCTTAATGAAAGCGCTATCCGTTGTCAAGGAGATTTTCTAACAAACCAAAAAAGCGAGCAATTGCTCGCTTGTGACCTAGAAGAAATTTATTGCTCAAACACATACCCATACCCGCGTACATCGACGTCGGCGACCTCGCTCAAGCTATATGGATAGTAGTCAAGGTAGGCTTCGAACGGCTGAGTTTGTCCAGGCTTGAGTGTTTCAATATAGCTAAATGTGATACTCAAAAGTTCCCCGGCGTCATCGTACGTAGCAACAGCAACATCAACCATGTCGACAAACTCGTCTGTTTGATTTTCGGCTCGTCCAATTACGCCTTCCTCATTGATTTGCGTTTCAAGTATGTCTAGTTCATGGGCATCACCATTTGTACGGTCGGTGAGGGAGAGGGTGAGGGTGAGCTCATGACCTTCAATGTTGTCATCTTCTCGGAATGTTTGCGTGAATAGCCAATCGGTTTCACCTGGTTCTACCGTATGTGGACTTGTTGTTACATGTGCATTTACATCAACCATGCTGTCATCAGCATAGAGCCATGTTAGACTGCCATCGATGTTGACAGCTTCGTCGTAGTCATTTTGCGCTTTGACAAAAAATAGGCTACCAAAATCTTCCGTGTGCTCCCACTAATAAACTTGGTTTGACTACAGTAGAATCGTAAATTTGCTGAAAGAGAGGCTATCGGCAATTTTCTCTTCCATTACTTTTTCTGTACCTCCCTCGGTGGTTGCCTCTTGGCTGTTTTTGAGTGGCCCATAATTTTAAAGATGCCTTTCAATAAAAGCCATATCAGCTTAATTAGATTAGTTGGTGCCACATTACAATATTATTAATCATAAATTCTCCCAAAACTAAATATTGTAATATATTAAGAGTATTCTAAATAAAAGAAAGGGATGATTTGTTATTAAGAGTTATAGAAGTTTTTCGGTTTATGCTATGTCCTTAGTTACGCTATTGTCACTTTCGACAGGTACAGTAAGTGCTCAAGAGGAACACCTTGAGAATGTAAATTTTGTGAAATATGAGGGTGGTGAGCATAAGACTACATCCAATTATACGGCTAATTCATCACGCGATACGATTAATTTAGAGGTTAATAACGATGCGTTAGAACTGGGTTTAACTATTAGTGGTGTGGATGACTCTATCGAGATTGAAGCGAAGATGTTTCATTCAGAAATTGATGAGTTTAATGACGTAATAATTGGAGATGCTGTTACGGTCAAAGACGGTTATGAATTGTCGACGCTAAGGATTGAGAAGAATGCATCAAACTTTACTCTACTAGAACCAAACCTGCATATGGAAGGTGAAAGTGTATTAAGTATCGGTGTAAGAGATACTTCGAATGGAGATGTGTATTATACGCAGCAAATGCTTGAAGGTGACATGATCGACGAGATGAATACACAAACTAACTATAGTAATTCATCAGATTCAGAGATAGATAAATTGATCGCTTTAGAGTTAGACTACCTATTCTTTACAGAAACATCCGAAAATGATGTTGAGACAATTGAAAGCACAGAAGATATTTATGAAGAAGATGTCAATGTATCAAAACTAAGTGAGTCTTCGACAAAAATGAATAGTGAATACGATTTCCTCGATTATCGAGTGGATCCTGAAAGAATGAAGGGTGAAGTTCTTGAGAGGTGGGTAAATGTAGACTCGGGTAGATCTCATGAAGCACCATATAGGTATACTTACATTGCTTTCAATGTAGCAGGTACCGAAAATACCATCACATACTTAGTGTTTCGGGACATGATTTATAATTTTGACTATGATGCTGAAGATTTTATTTATAGTGTGGTTATTCGTTATAATGATGCAATAGCATATAATGCTTATGATAACGAACTACTTTTATGGGAATTTTTGGAGAATGAACTTGTAATAGACGATCCAACTTTGAGTCTCCAGCCAAATGAAACGGACTCTTTTATCTGGGGAAGATACACGTCTGGCATTACAACTGGATCCAGACTTGAAAATTATGCAAGGGTGGCATTATCCTATGTACCTTTAGGTAGCAGGTTAGCGTCTCATTACGATTATTTAACAGATCCAGCACAAACGGTCACAGGTAATTTGTTTACGTGGTACGATACAATTGAAGGGCAATTAGCTGCTTATGATGGTTTAAATAGTCGAGTGACTATTGATGCAGATGGCGAAACTTTACAATATCCTGGTGATTACTTGTTATTAAGGGTTTACACCAAGGGGATTGGTACCTCTATGCAAACGGTAGATCTGAGAACATGTCGCGTAACAATTTTTGGGATTAAGGTTGGTCGTTAATATAGAGGTGATGACAATATTCGAAGAATTATTTTAGGAGCAATTGTCATAATAAGCTTCATCATATTTTTCATTATTAATAATGATGAACGTAACGAAGTAATATTTGAAGAGGTCGATATCTCTGTTTTGCAGATTCAGGAGATAAATAATGAGTTAATAGTGACAGTAAGAATTGAAAACGATTCAAAATTTACCCTTGCAGATAATCATTTTTATTTAAGTAAGAGTGAAAATGATGATATCTATTATGAAGTTTCCGATAGTGGCCACTTCTATGAAAGTACCATTACAAGTGATGCACAAGAAGAGAATTTAGAAATAATAGAGAAAGATGAAATAAAAAAAGGAACTAGCTTTGTTCACCTACACTTCACCGAAGCAGAAAGAATACACGACCAAATGATGTTAATTTTACAAAGCAACAAACAAGTAGAAGACGGTGTGAGTAGACTATTTCCTTTTAGAGTTTATGCTAAGCTAACACCTTAAATAGATACATTTACGAATTGTTAAAACTAAATTGAGTAATTAAGATAGGGGTATACTAGGTATGATTACCTGAATCACTGCAGCTTCTTTTCTTTCCGGAGGCATCTGTAAAGCGCAAAGCGAAGCTTTGACATCAGCAAAACAACATTTTAAGGCATTGTTAAAACCCACAAATAGGGTCAGTTAACAATGTCATTTTTATCGTTCTAAAAGAATAGGATGAAATCAGGTGAAGATGGCTAATAAAATGGGAAGAGAAAGTGTAAAGAAACAGGGTAATACGTTTAATCTTTAGGCGGATGATGGAGAGGGTGTCTACGAACAAGAGGATGAGCATGGTGATGATTGAACTTTTTAACCAGTTTCGTGTCAATAGGTTCAAAGTGCGCGAAAGTTTAGCAGAAGTGTGTACTAAAGGGGTTGAAATGATTAAACTAGCGCGCAGAATGGCGGTGTGCATGGTCTTGCACCATCTCTCTAGCAGAAACCCCAAATTCCTATCGGCGTGAGCGCGCCGAACCCGGACCGGTTTCGTTCGGCCCCACCGGGTCGACAGGTTGCCAGTCGTTTGGCATCAATCTGCGCGCAAGTTGGAGGGAACTGCGCGCAAGTTTTGCGAAATGTGCACTAGAATCGTCAATAAGAGCAAACTTGCGCGCAGAACGTGTAAACTAGCGCGCAGAATGAGGTGTTAGGCTGTGCACGAGCCGCGCCGCTGTGGTCGACAGGTCATAGCACTTTAGCATGGTTTTGCCTTGAAACTGTTACCTAGTTAATACCATCTATGCTCTAGTTCGTTTCAATCTTCCGTTCAACGGAAACTCATGCCCAACATGAGAACAGACTCCTCAAACTCGGGAACAAATTGAGCCTGATACCTCGCTCCAAGTTTCAACATGCAGCCTCACCGAATCTTGAGGTGCTAGGCTGTGCACGTGACGCCCCGCCACCCGCTCCCATCACAGAAAAACCCCCGCACATTGCGTGCGGGGGTTCGATCATTCGCGACGGTAGTTTCCGAGCGAGAACAGAGCAACCACGAATAGAATAAAGTAGTTTCCGAGTAGATAGCGGAAGTCTTGAGCGGGTATGGCTGCAAGCATCGTCGCCCAATTGAGCAGCACCGGGGCGCTGACAACAAGTGCAGTCATGCCGTTCTTGATTACACCTGCTGCGGTAATGAGTATGAGCAGCAGGGCGAAGAGGGCAGGGCGCCAAAGGAGCTCAAGGGTGTACTCTTCGGTATATTCGAGATAACTCATCAGCTCGGTGTGTAGACGTTCGCTGACGGGGTTCATTTCTAAGCCGTGCGGGTTGTCTAACACGTCGGATGCATAAGCGGCGGTGTACGCCCGCTCGGGCTCGTGAATTTGCCAGACGACGGATGTTTGCAACAAGTAGCCATCGACGGCGAGGCCGAAGTTCCGCGCAACGACGCCGGACCAATTCTGAATATAGAGCGGGATTTCATCAGCGAGTTGTTCACGATCGAGCTGCGGATTGAACTTAATATGATCCGATAAAAATGGATGATAAGCTTCTTGCCATTCTTCAATTGGCATCAGGCTGTCAAGGTACTCCAGCTGCTCGTCGGTGAGATCGCCGTCGTTCGTCAGAATGTAGCCGATCTGTTGGTGCGGAATGCTCAATGACTCGATCGTTTGTGCGGCGTTCACGTCCATTGCATCAAATACCGGCCCGGTGATAATCATATACGTGGCAACGGTGATGACGATTGGTGTGACGATGCGGCGCCAGTACTGGAAGTAGAACACGCCGAGCACGATGAGTGAGACGACGGCAATCGGCAGTCCGTTATTGCGGAAAAAGGCGAGCAACAACATGGTGAGCGTCAGGATGGCGACGCTTCGCCAAGACCCGAGCCACTTCCCCTTTGACATGACGATGTTCATAAAGAACACGGTAAATAGCATGAGGAACACGCTATAGAGCACGTCTTTCCAAAATGTGACCACGTAGATGCCAGCGGCGGGCAACAAAATGAAGCCGAGTGTGGCAATGATGAGTGGTACGTAAGGCAAGCCGATGCGGCGTAATGAATACATCGCATAGCCGTATACGGCAGCGAGAACGAACACTTGGAACAAGGTGACGACCGCAGGGTTGTCCCAAAACGATGTCAGAATGATCGTGAGTGTCGTATAAATCATCGGATGCCAGTTGCTAAAGTCATAATCGAGCGATTGGCGCCAATGGTGGAATGAGTCTGGCGTCATTGGACCTGGGAAGAATCCAAGCCAATAGACGAGGCCCATTACGACAACGGGAATCGCGAACCAAAGGATCACGAGGCGAGACGGCTGTTCTCGTTGCCAACCGACCCGCCAATCGGTATTTATGATCGTAAACAAAATCGTCCAGACGAGCACGATATATGTAGCGATGGCTATGAGTGCGACTGGCCACACGCCGACGCTTCCTCCCACGTCCAAGTGCGCCATTTCTCCGGCGGTGCTGAAATAGAAAAGAAACGTCATGACCGCGATCACAATGACATGTAACGGTCGGAGCGCATCGGTCAAAAACCGTCGGCCCTCATGATACAAATGATGGAAGAATAATAAGTAGAGCACAACAAACACGAAAGAAAAGATCACAACCCGTGAAGGCTGACTTTCCCACGTAGCGTACACCGGCTCAAACAACGTGAGCACAGCACGTCCGCTCACGAGGCCAAGGACGACAGCGAGCGCAACATAAATCAATAAACGCTTCATCGGCGCTCACGCCTCAAATCACTTGCAATCCGGTTCAACTCAACCTCATACTGCTTCTTCTGACTCGACGCAACCGTGTCCAAAATGAGACCGCAAATGAGCGACAGCACACTGAGCAAAATAAGACCGACCGCGAGAATTGCCGATGGCACCTTCTCCACAAATTGCGTCTGCACAAACTCAACAATGACAGGAACTCCAGCAGCTAAACCGAGCACAAGAAAAAGAACACTCCAAATCGTGAAAAAAGAAAGCGGTTTGTATTCTTTGAACAATGTGAAGATCTTACGCAACACTTTGAACCCGTCCGAATACGTGTTCAGTTTCGATTCACTGCCTTCTGGCCTGTCTTGGTAGTCAATGGGTACTTCTTTCACATTCAGGCGCTTGTCCAACGCATGAATCGTCATTTCCGTTTCAATCTCAAAGCCTGGACTCATGACCGGCATCGTTTTTACGAATAACGGATCAAACGCCCGATAACCTGTCATAATGTCTTTCACGTCGCTCTTGTATAGGAAGTTAATCGTATTCTTTACGAGATTGTTACCTAAGTCATGGAAGGCGCGTTTGTTCTCGTCGGTGTATGTACCGTTCGATAACCGGTCACCGATGACCATGTTTGCGTTACCTTGTATAACGGGTTCGATGAGCTCGTGAACGAAAGTTGCTGGGTAGGTAAGGTCGCCATCAACGACGACGTAGCAATCGGCGTCGATGTCGCGAAACATGGAGCGGAGCACGAACTTTGCCTTGGCGGGTTTCGGTTCGTACGATCGCTCCATGTGCGCGGGCTACTTCTGATGTTTTGTCTTTTGAGTTGTTGTCGTATACGTAAATCGCTGCGTCAGGCAGTTCGCTTTGGAATTCGTCAATGACGGCACCGATCGTCTGTTCTTCGTTATAGCAGGGAATTAATATGGCTACGTGCATGGTGATACACCCCGTTCTTCTGTGACTAAATGCCTCTATTAGTATATCAAAACACGTCAACAAGCACACACAATAATTTACAAATTATAGGACTAATAGCCAAGCTCCGACAAGGATGAAGATGGCACCAACAAGTTTCCTGCCGGTAATGGCTTCTTTAAGGAACAAGTAGGAGATGATGAATGTCCATAAGTATGTAATGGATGTGAGCGGGAACACGACGGTAAGGGGGAGATACTGCAGCACGTAAATGTTGAGCAGTGCCCCGAACCCGTAAAACCCAGCGCCTATACTTAAGTTCATGATAAATGTTCGGTGCAATCCGATGCCCCGGCTCGTTGCCCGTTTAAAGAAGTAAGCCCCGATGGAGCCGAGCAGTGTGAATACGAGGATAAGGCCAATCCAACTAATGATCGCCACCCCCAATGAATACCGCGCCACACACGATTAGAATTGTGCCGGCAACATTTGCGATGGACAACGTTTCTTGCAAGAAGAATACGCCAAGAAATACAGCGACGACATAGCCGATGCTAAGCAGCGGATGCAATACGGACAATGCGCCAAATCGAAAGGCAATGATCATAAGAACGGCGCCAGCGCCGTACAACATAAACCCAGCGATGAGCTCCACGTTGATTTCTGCACCGGAAAGCTTCCATAGAAATTGTCCGATCGCTGTTGAGAATGAAGCAGCGATCATGAGAACGATGCCGAGCCAATTGTTTTGTAGGGAGCGCACGATGCGCTGGGGGATTTGATTCATCTACGTTCATCTCCTCATCTACACGATATTTTACGTGATCTAGCGGGAGAAGGGAAGATGGGAATTCGACAGTTTTTTCCATTATTTATACATTTTTATATGTAAAGGGTTGCATGATTCGTGTATAATGCGAAGAGGATAATTTGTACGAAGGATGGTGAATTCACCATGAAGAAAAGAGCCATGTGGCTAACGGCTTCTTCTGTCGTTTTACTTGCGGCTTGTACCTCAGGGGGTGTGAGTGAAAGTGAGGAGTTGCCGGAGGAAGAGGAAACTATAGAAGAGGTGCCAGAAGAGACGTTTACTGGACGCACTCAGGTTGAGGAGCACATTCTTGCCCAAGATATTCAACCGCTTTATATTCATATGGGTAATGAGGACGTCGAAGAGTTGTACGAGCGTGACCCTGACGATGATGACCGCCTGCCTGCATATGTGAAACTACACCCCGAAAGCAATGACTTGCTCCAGTTGGACGAAGGTCTTCGCTTTCGAGGAAATTCCACAAGGTATGTGGAAAAGAAATCATTTAACGTCCGTTTCGAAGACGATCAACCATTCTTATTTGGGAGCAATCGCCTCAATTTGAATGCGAACTACAGCGATTCGTCGATGATGCGCGATCAGTTGTCATTTGAGCTTTTCCATGATCTTGGTCTTCCAGCACCGCGCACGGAATATTTCAACCTGTTTATTAATGATAATTATGAAGGGTTGTATACACACGTCGAGCGGATTGATAGTGATTTGCTGGAAGCGAATGGTTTAAATGGCGACGGCACGCTCATTCGTGACCGCATTCGCGAACATGAAGATCATGAGTTAAACTCGACATTTGCGTACAATTTGCACAACGTAGAAGACCACGCGACATTTTTGGAGGACGTGTTTGATTACCGTGGCGACCCGAATTGGGACGCGGTTGCGGACTTGATTACGTGGTTCATGACACCCCGGCTGGTGCAGAGTTTGCGGCGAAGTTCTACGAAGAGATGAATGCCGATCAAGTCATTGATTGGTTAGCACTTCACTTTATCGTCGGTGATATGGATGCTTCGGGGATGACTATTGGTGGTATTTGGATGATGACGATCCGAACGCCACATGGACGTTCATTCCTTGGGACAAAGACTTGACGTTCGGTTCACACTCCCGTACAGAAGTCGGTACGCTGAACAACTATTATCGCTACGATTACGGGCTGACGTCTGGTTGGGACAACGTTCTCATTGAGAAGATGCTTGAGACGCCAGAAATTGTTGAGCACTTTGAACAACGCCTGCTCGAGCTAATGGACCATTTCGACGAGGCAGACATGAATGAGCGAATTGATCGTTATGAAGCGCGCTCGGCAGCGAGTGTGAAAACGAATCCTACAGAGCCAGGAGGTTTTGTGTTACACCCTCAGAATCACTTTACAGATATCAGTGATTACGAAGCACAAATTGAGGCTGTACGTGAGTTCATTCCGTTGCGATACGAAAATATCCAGTATCAACTAGGGTTACTAGATGATACGAGTACGAGAGACGTCGTTCGCACTGTTGAAGCAGATGAGAACGGGGATATTTATTTTACGAATGCAAACGGATTCGTCATCGGAAAGATTGATGTTGAACAGGTGCACAACCCTGGAGAAATTCGCCTTTCTATCGGAGATGCGAACGAAGAGATTGACGGAGTTCAGCGCGTATACACCATTGATCTCGGTGAAGCACAACTAGATGGAGAATTATCGCTTTACTACCAGAACACAAACAATGACCTCAACTGGTACAAAAACGAAGATGCCATCGGTGACCAGTGGGACCTACAAATCAAACAGCTCGACGGCTCAGACTGGACAGCAATTGAGACGGAAAACAATCCGTACACCAATCGCGTCACCACCCCACTAAACGTCGACCAACAAGCCACATTCATCATTGAACAACCATAAATATTTGACCGCCCCTTAACGGGGCGGTCTTTGTTGTGGTGCGAGTCGTGTCGGCGGGGGGCGTGGCCGTACAACCGACGCCAACATGCGCGTTGATTTAAGCCGCCGAACACCCGGCGACTTTTCGGCCCCATCTGGGCTTGGCTCACGCCAACGGGATATGGGGTTTCTGCTAGAGGACGAGCAAGGCCGAACTTGTCGCCAATCTGCGCTCTAGTTTAGACGTTCTGCGCGCAAGTTTGGTATTTAAAAAGACTTTCGTACGTATATTAGCTAAACTTGCTCGCAGTTTATGCCAACTTGAGCGCAGAATCAAGCCAAATAATCGGCGACCTGTCGACCCCAGTGGGTGGATACAAAACCCGTCTTGGTTCGGCGCGGTCCGCACCGACTGCATATAGTTACTTGGGGCGTGGCTCAATCTGTTACCAAGTTGGGGAATTCTGTACTCAAGTTGGAGCTCAGTTTCCGTTGAATGGAAAAATGAACCAAACTCAAGCGCAGATGGTTCAACAAGGTAACAGTTATTAGGAAGAACCATGCTTAAAAGCTAGAGACCTATCGGCCCCGGTGGGCCGAAACCGAACCGGTGTTGATTCGGCGCGATTCGCGCCGACAGAATTACTTTTACTAGGGTACCTCCCCACACTACTGTCAATTGTCGACATATGCTGTATGTAGTAGAAAGGAGTGTACTTGGGTGAGTATAGAAATTACGAATAATCTTATTAACGGTCCGGGGAACGTGCCCCGCCAACGCCGCCGACCGCCCCTACATCCCCGACGAGTCCAACACCACCGGTTCCGGCAGTTTGTGGAAGGGTGTTTGTCGGTGTGGGGTCAACATTAGTAGTAATTGATGCAGCGACTGGTAGTGTAATTGATGTGATTGAGTTGGGAGATGCGTCTAGTTCTTTCTATGTAACTGTCGATCCATTCAATGAGCGAGTCTTTGTATCCACGAGTTATGGTGGGGATTTGCTTGTGTTTGATGCTCGAACACTCGCCCCAATTGCCGACATTACTCTTGGTTACCAAGTGAATGAAGCGGTATACAGCCCGGTGAATAACTTATTATATGTCGCTTCAGAAGCAGGGGGATTCATTGATATTTTGAATGGCGACACGCTTGAACAAGTGTCAAGAATTACGAATTTGAATGGACCTGTGAGATTCGTTTATGATTCACGGACAGACTTTGTATACGCCACGAACTATAATGCTAATAACATTACCGTTATTGCAGGTTTAGAAGTTGTCCAGCAAGTTGTCGTTGGTCCAAGTCCAAGCCACATTGCTTTAAACTGTAACGGGGCTGATTTATGTTTCGGTGCGAAGTGGGCTGTCTGTCGCGGTTATCGATACTGCTACAAATATTGTAGTTGCCCAAATCCCGCAACCATTCGTGCCTTTTGGAGTTGCAGCGAATCCCCTTACAAATAGATTTTACGTCGTTCAAGGAAACAGTGTGGACGTTTACGATGGTACGACAAATCAGCTTATCGATACATTATCGACGGGTATCTATCCATGGGCAATTGCTCTAACGCCAACTTTAAACCGGGGGTTTGTTACCAATCGTACGAGCCAAACCGTGTCAATGATTGATCTGACAACGGATGAAGTGCTCGCTGACATCTCGGTAGACGGAACGCCGATAAACATCGCCGCACTAGAATTTATATGTTAAAAAAGAGGATGCCCATATCCGGGCATCCTCTTTCACTTTAAAGCTCGAAAGTCAACGTTCTCAACTTCTTTAATGCACGTTTTCGCCAATCTTTTACTGCATCGACCGTAACCTTGTGTTTTTCCGCGATCATCCTTGGTGGCAGGTCATTGACGCTGTGCTCTACAACCCAAATGCTTTCTTTGTCACTTAAGTGAGCAAGGATCTGTTGTAACCATTCATCATCATTCATTTCGTCGACGTGGCCCATTTCATCGTCATGCTCTCCAAACTCAGTTGGTTGATGTCGGTTCATGTAGGTTGATTCTTTTCGTAGATGCGTCAACATTTCATGTTTTACGCAAAGTTTGGCATACGCCGGAAAAGGTCCCCGTGCTGCGTCGTGTGTTTCGTATGCTTTCCATAAACCGATATACCCGACTTGCATAAACTCCTCGTGGTTTTGGTAGATCTGAAGTCGGTGCAACGTAGCTTTAATTAGTCTGGTGTAGTGCTCATAAACAACCTCGAAAGTGAACTGTTGACGGATCGATTCGTGTGACACTGAAAAACAACCTTCCAGTGACGGATCCGCCCCGATAGATTTCTCGAGATAAGACCATTATACCTTTATATATGAACAAAGTCTCTTTATTTATGTAAAAATAAGAATAATTAGTTAGTATTTCTAGTACTTATATCTGGCATAAAAAAAGCTGACCTGTCTTCAGGTCAGCCGAGCGGGAGTGATTACGCTGAAATTCCACCATCAACGGGGATTGTAACCCTTGTAATATAATCTGCACCATCGCTAAGTAAAAACAATACGCTATTTGCGATGTCTTCCATTTTTCCGAGTCTGCCCATCGGGATGGATGCGGCAATTTCGTCTTGTGTTTCAGGATCAATATTGCGGATCATCGGTGTGTCCACACTGCCGGGTGCTACGGCATTTATGTTAATGTTGGTTGCGGCATACTCGAGCGCGGCTGACTTTGTGAAACCGATCACGCCGTGTTTTGATGCGGAGTATGAACTCATGCCCTTTGTGCCATCTAAACCCGCTCCAGAAGCCGTACTTACAATTTTGCCTCGACCGGCCTTGACCATTTCAGCAAGTACATATTTCATGCCGTACATCGAGCCGAGCAGATTGATTTCAATCGTTTTTTGGATCTGCTCAATCGGCTGTTCGGCAAGATTGGCAGTGTCACCAACAATGCCAGCGTTGTTGAAAAACAAATCGATCTTTCCATACATCTCTATTGTTTTATCCACATAATTCTTCACATCATCAGCGGACGTAACATCCGCTCGTATGAAGTGGCTGTCCCGTTGTTGTTAATAATTTCTTCAACCGTTTCTTTGCCACCGTCTTCAACAATATCTACCGCTACGACACATACACCTTGCGCGGCAACCGTTCGCCCCATACCACTCGATGCACCTGTGACAATCGCTACTTTATTCGTAAAATCGCTCATCTATATAGGAGGAACTTAACATTTTCATGATTGCACCGTTTGTTGTTGCTTTCCAATGCAGGCGGATGCTTGCACTCCAGAGCACAAGTGCAACATCGGTGGCCAAAGTACGCCCACCGTGTTTTCTTGACAATCCGTAGCATAAGGGCGACATCGATGGCGAACTCCTGCCTTCTGGCTAGAGGTCACTAAAAAAAGAGAAATTAAAAATCATATAAAAGTGTTTGCCTTGATATAAATGGTGAAAATTCCATCATAGATCAGTCTATGATGGAATTTTCACCATTTAAGAACATTTTTCGTCAGGAATCCCCACATAGAAAGGCGATATTCCCACATAGACGCTTCTATGATGGGATTCTTAACGATCGTAACACGATAAATTGTTGATATCCCCACATAGATGTAACCAATACATCGAGTTAACGAGTCACTTATGAAGAGACACGTTAACTTTTCAGCGCCCGCCCGGGCTACGGTGTGTGGAAAGAAGTCCAAATGCCCCATATATTCATATTTGTGACATTTGAGAAAGAAAAATCATGATTTAAACGTGAATGCGCACATAAACAGTGTCAACTGTCACAAATCGTGCGATTTGTGACAGTTGCGTGCCGCAAGTGCCCGGTTTGAAGGCTGGATTGTCACATACGTAATCGACTGTCACATGCTTGTGGCAGGTGGTGAGCCTTGGTCACGACTTTTTACTCTTCGGCAAACGTTTTTCGGGTTGCCCCCCAACCCTTGCAGTGACGAACAACGATTGGCAACGAGATGAATTTCAACAGACAATATGAAAGCACTCACCCGCAAAGACCCCTCTCGGTCATCCGATTCAGTGAATTTCTTTAGTTCAACTCATCTAATCATTCTTTTTATATAGTAGTTAGTGACTATCTAACCTTATTTTCAGAAAATGAAACAATCGAATCGTAAACAGGGATCAAACAGTTAGAAATATAGAGGGAGTGTGGGTTGGTTTGCCTACTTGTGGATAGATTGGGTATATAGGTGATACGGTCCGTGAGTTTATCCACAAACAACCATAGCTACTTAAGAGGTGGCGACTCCAAACCGAATGTTCCACGGCATGCGGGTTATGCATAGGGTAATCGAATGGTCATCACTGAGTACACTTGGTATAGAGGTGTGTGCAAATGTCCATTGAATAGCCATGACCTTGCGTCTCGTTAAATGACATGTTAAAACCCCCTGGTGATAATCACCAGGGGTAGGGGGGACGTTTTGTTATTTAAAATTACAATTTGCCGTCAGCTTTTGATTGGATACCGATGCTATCGAACACTGTGACATCAGCTTGTGCGTCTGTTCCGAAGTCGCCACCGGATGCGCCAACGCCAATCGTTAATACTGCAGCGAGTGAAACCGTCAAAAATAGTTTCTTCATATTTATTCAACTCCAATTGAATTTTGTTTAATGCGGAGCTCATTCGCAATTTTTAAATAGTGTAAAGAGCACTGAAACTCACCATGATCTTCTAGGATTTTGGCAATTTGTTCAGCTGCCTCTGTCGCTTCAAAGTAAAGTTCGTGATCAATCAGCTGGGTAACCCCTTCCTCAATGAGTTCGAGGTTGTAAATATCGACATAAAGTCCACGTGTAATTTTGTTCAATGCTGTAAATTCGACCATACTGTATTGTTTAGCAGCAATTTCTGCGTCCCTCAGCATTGCTAACCCCTCAGGGTCTTGAAGTCGCATGAGAATATTAGCTAGGTTGGTTTTGGTTTTGATGCCGATTAATGTCTCTGATTGATTTCCAGTATAAAGAGAGTCAAAGAGCAATTGCTTTGCACTCTCAAGTTCATTGTGGCGTTCTTTATGAAGGCCATATGCTCTCAGTAACAAAGAACGAGTATATTCGTCTAAGCTGGTATTAGCTAGACTCGCATTAAATGTTTCCTCTGCCTTATCATAAAAGTTAAGCTCCGAGTATATGGCTGATTGTAGGAAATTACACGTATGCACTCGATCAGCATGTTGTGGACTTTGGGAAAATAGCTCTTTTGCTTGATTAAAATAGGAAGTAGCGTGCATATATTGGTTAATACGATAGAATCCTTGTCCAAGCAAATAGTAGAACTCGGCTTTCTCCAAGTCACTAACATTTACAAGAGAGAGCTCAGCTTCTTGAAAATGCCGAAGTGCCAACAAATAACGTTCCTTGTAGAATTCTTGTCTACCTTCCATATAATGATACAAATATTTAAGCACGTTATCCGTATCAGTAATGGATTCGTCAACGATTGCTTTGTCTTGGCCTAACGGTCGATGGAGAATCTCTTCTGTGAGAATCTTGTGACGAAAATCGACGAGTTGATAGTACGTTTGCACCTTCTTGTCGGGAATTACATGTCTGCGCAATTCCTCCGTGTACGTTTTCTTCTGTTTTGCCTCGGCAATGTCGTGCTGAACGATGGCGTTGTACCACTCGCCAATCGCTCCGACGAGCATGTCCGTGGATGCAGCTGTTTCGGTCATCAATAACCTCCCATCTAGCAATCCTCGATCTTGCTGTGTGTCGAGTATACAAAATTGTGTCGAAGAATGCTATATTATCTGATTAATAAAAATATTATTTCCAAAAAACTGACAAGAGTCGTCGTTGTTCGTCAAATTCTTACAGTGATCTTGCAAATATGTGAAAATTTAACATATGTCGTAAAAGTTATCAATTATAGAAAACAATAGAGTCTAGGTTATCATAGCAAAAAATTCACCGCTCGTCACTTAACGTGACTCGGTCTTCTAACAAGCCGTGCGTGCATACGTTTATGAGGGATATGAAAGGAGATGACGCATGAGAAAATGGACCGCTTTCTTATTCTTCATATTAATGGCCGGGTGTTCAGGTGGCGACGATGAAGTGAAAGGCGTGGCAGAGGCATATTACGAGCGAATGCTTGCGGAAGATTACGCGGGCGTGCATGACATGATCCACGACGATTTCCTCGAATTCATCGGCTTGGAAGACAAACAAGAATTCCAAGAATACTTCTCCGGCGGGGACATGTTCGCCACAGAATTCGACGTCGTTGATGTGATTCCGATGGAAGAAACCATCTTGAGGTCCGCGTATGAAACGTCGAACTTCTCAGCCGGCGTCGCCGAGCACGAAGACATTTATTTGGCGCGAGTGGAGTTGTTGTACGAAGAAGACGTCGGACTTTATCCAGGTGTCGACGATGTGCTGCTCGTAAATGAAGACGGGGAGTGGCAAGTGTTGGTTGTGTTTAGTATGTTTAATTGAGGTACAGAAGAAGACCCTCCGTACGAACGTTATCGTGCAGAGGGTTATGAACTATAGTACTTACTGGAATGGCCAAATTAATGGAACGATCGTGACGCAAATGATGAGTTGAATAATGAGAAACGGCAACCCACACTTGATGTAATCGAGGAATGTGTATTGACCAGGTCCAAAGATCATCGTGTTCGGGGGAGTTCCGATCGGTGAAGCGTACGCGGCAGAAGCGCCTACGCAAACGGTCATGAGAATTCCTTTCGGATCAACACCCATACTAGCTGCGATAACGAGGCCAATGGGAGCCATAAGGGCGGCGGCCGCGGTATTGGACATGACTGACGTTAATAGCGCTGTAACACAAAACAATAGCGCAGTAATAAGGTAAGGCCCTGCGCCTTCACCGGCCAGTGTGAGAACAAAGTCTGCGATCATCTGCGCTGCACCTGTATCAGCCAAGGCAGTCGCCATTGGCATCATGGCTGCGACGAGAATAATTGTAGAAAAATCTAGGGATCGATACGCCTGCTTTTCCGTCATCGTTCTAGTGATGATAATGATCATCGCCCCCATAATGGAAACGATGTGAAGCGGAATGCCGATTTGTGATTCGAATACCATAAAAAGTACCGCAGCAATGAGAACGGAAACGGCGATGATTTGTTTGGTGATACTTTCATTTTTAGGTTCTTCGAGCTCTTCAGCAGTCGAATCTTCTTTCATGCTCTGATGATCGGGAATTAGCCGATATCCGATCGTCATCATGTAAATGATGCCAATAATGGTAAGGGGAATGCCGATGTAAGCGAATTCAAAAAAGCCAAACACAGGCACATTTTCATTCTCCATAACACCTTGAACCGCTAGGTTACCGTTTGTTCCAACGAGTGTAATCATCCCACCGAGTGCAGTTGCATAGGCGAGAGGCATGAGAAGCTTCGATCTAGAAAAGCCGGCAGTAGCCGCAATGGCTATGACAATCGGCATCATAACGGCGGTAGTGCTTGTGTTCGACAGGAACGCTGACAAGCCAGCACCAATAATCATAATGGCTAAAAGCAATTGTTTTTCAGTTTTTGCGAATTTTGTAATGATGTTTCCCATTCTTCTAGCGATGCCTGTTTCGAACAGTGCAGCACCAATAATGAACATACCCGTTATGAGCAACACAACGTTGTTTGTAAATCCAGCAAATATCGTGTCAGCATCAATAACACCTGTGATGTACAACAACATGGTTGCTAGAAGAGCAGTCATTGCCACTGGAATGACGCCAGTTAAGAATAGAATTGCTGCCAGCAGCAAAATGAGTAATGTAATCATTGCGGCACTCATTTACATACCTCCTTAGATTGACCGGTGCGCCCAACGTTTGTGAACACGATCTACAAATGTTTTGCTCAATCCGATGTAGCTTTTCGGGTCTAACAAGTTTCGAATTTCCTGCTCTGAAATATGTTCAGTAATGCGCGAATCTTTAACGGCAATGTCTGCGAGTGGTTGATTTTCTTCGAATGCCTTCATCGAAACATCATAAATAAGGTCATGGGCAGTGTCGCGACCGACAAATTCTCCAAGAGATAACATGAGATTCTCTGAAACGATTAAGCCTTGCAGTTGATTAAGGTTGCGCTCCATGTTGTCTGGGTACACAATCCAGCGGTTTAATACGCCGGTCATCTGTTCAATGCCACCACTCGTCAACATGCAAATCTGTGGAATATACGACCATTCCGTCGTCCAAAACGTCATGTCTCGCTCGTGTTCTTGGATCATGCATCAAACTCAAACTTGCATTTCGTTGCACGAGTCTTGTAAGCCCGACGACGTATTCACAGATCATTGGATTACGTTTGTGAGGCATGGTGCTACTCCCGACTTGCCCCATTTTGAAACCTTCTTCAATTTCCCCGATTTCTGATTTCTGTAGATTGATAATTTCATTCGCGATTTTCCCTATCGTCCCTGAAATCATCGCAATAATACTTGAGAATTCAGCAAGGCCATCTCGTTGTACATGCCAAGTAATGGTAGGTTGTTCTAAATTTAAAGATTCACAAAATGCTTGTTGAACATCTAAACATCCTCGTGGATGGAAGCAAGCGTACCTGCTGCACCGCCCAGTGAACCAACGAGATACCGTTTTTTGCCGTCTTCTAGCCGATCAAGGTGTTTCCCAATCTCATCAGCCCAAATTGCGATTTTGTAACCTAACGTAATGGGTAATGCATGCTGACCATGAGTTCTTCCTGGCATGACAGTTGATTCATGCTCTTTTGCCAGCTTTAATAGTTGGTCTAACAGGCTACGAAGTTGCTTTTCTAATAAAATTTGTGCATCTTTCATTTGCAGGACTACGGCTGTGTCCATGATGTCTTGTGTAGTCGCCCCCCAGTGAATGTATCCACTCGCTTTGCCGCCAACCATTTTCGTGAAATGACGAATTTGTACGATGAGTGGATGTGTCGTATCAACAATTCCTTCTCGGATGGCTACCTTATCAAACTTAGAAACATCCGCATTCTTTTCAATTTCGTCAGCGGCTTCCTTTGGGATAATCCCAACTTCAGCTTCAGCTTTTGCTAGAGCAATCCAAGAATTTACCCACTTTTGTAATAATTGATCGTCTGAAAAGATTTCGCGCATCTCTTCAGACACGTAGATCCCTCTTAAAAGCTCTGAATCTAGCACACTAGATGTCATTATAACTCCTCCATATCATTATAGGAAAACGATTTCCTTTAAGGTAAAAAAATAATAAATATACGGTATATATTTTCAAGAAAACGTTTTCCTTTTGTTAGTATAAAATGTAAGATAACTGTTGTTGTTTGTCAATATGTTATTTGAGAGAGATATATTTTTCCACGTGTTATAATCTTTCTACATGACATACTGCATGAAGGAAGTGGCGTTGTATTGAGTACATTAAAGGACGTAGCTAGATTGGCGGGCGTGCACCCTTCGGTCGTATCGAGAGTGCTAAACAATGATGAACGTTTGCATATTAAAGAAGAAACGAGAACGAGGATTTTCGAATCGGTGAAAAAATTGAACTATCGCCCGAACAGCGCGGCGAGAAGTTTGAAAATGAATCAATCAAACATGATTGGCATGGCGATTCCTGACTTTCGTAACCCTGTATACTCGAGCATTATACATGGTGCTGAAGATGAGGCGATGGCGAAAGGGTATCATTTGCTCGTCTATAGTATGAAGCAAAAGGCACCGTTGTCCGCATCGTTATTAAAAGAACGCATTGATGGACTGTTAATTGCGACTTCAGATTTTCACGATGATGAGATTGCTCGGGTTGCTAACACTGACAAGCCGTTTGTCCTAGTCAATCGACTTATTGAACAATCCCAACAGTACGTTGTATTAGAGGATTACCTTGGAGGGGAAATGGCGACACGGCATTTGATTGACTTGAACCATGAACACATTGCTCATATTGCTGGACCACTTAATACAGGTACGGCGCTCCAACGGTACGATGGCTACAAACAGACAATTAAAGCAGCAGGCATTTCTTTTCGATCTCACTATGTACAAGAAAGTGATTATACAATGGAGGGTGGGTACGAGGCGATGGGGAAGCTATTATCCTTAAGAACCCCACCGTCAGCAGTTTTTGCATCAAACATTATGGTTGCTATGGGAGCAATGAAAGCGATCCGTGAACACGGAATGGACGTGCCTGGCGATATTTCTGTGATCGGAATTCATGATGTGTTTTTTGCATCAGGCTTATCACCCACACTTACAACCGTAAAGATGCCGCTATACGAAATGGGAGTGGAAGCAGTCAAAGAACTAATTAAAGCGATTCAAGACAAAAATTATAAAATGGGAGGAATTACTATCCCTGGCGCAACACTCATTAAACGAGAGAGTACGAGTGAGTGCCCATGATGCCGTTAAGGCACGGGCTAACCAGCGAAATCTTGCCCGGTTTGCAGTGGACAATTCAACTCTCCTCAGCAAAGAGCATCTGTATGCCCAAGAATTCCGGCAGATGTTTTTAGTATTTTGGTTTTTTTCCCTAAGATGGAGCCACTAGGTACGGAAGTTTCAAATATCTGGTTACGTCTGCGCTTAGATCGGGCCACTAAGGGTAATGAATCCTTTTTTAATACTATATCCCCATTTCATACTTGTTGACCACTCTGCATATCAAAAGCCAACGTGATGTCGGCATGAGGCATACTGTAAACCGATCCGTTTCGTTTCGGTGCCGACGGGTAGATAGCCTCTGACATTAAATTGGTCAATCACCCAAGGTGTAAGGATCCGTCAGATTTGGAGGTAACTTCCCCAAACAATGGAATGAGTTTAGCACGGTCTCCCTTCGCCTTATTCTTGTGCAACCAAAGAGGGCTGGGTGATGCAAGCAGGGGGTATCCCAAATATTTATCCCCTCAAATGATGAACTTTCCTGCATTACCCTCGAAAAATCACCCTTTTTTCTGCGACCGCCCGCGCTGCTTAAGCGTAAGTGTCTCCGCAATGGTCCACACCCGTGCGTCCTGGCCTTTGCCGATGCGCTCGTCCAACTCTTTGAGGCGGGAGATGCGGCTATGCGCGAGCATGAGTAACAGAACGGCGATGTAAGCGTAGGTCATGTGATAGATGCTAAAGGCGATCGCCTCGCTAAAGCCAAACCGTTGCAACGTGTCTGTCGCCAAGCGATCGGTCCGGTAACTGCCGCCTAAAACGAGCACGACACCGGGCGAGAAAGCGGCGAGGTAGACGAGCCAGAATTTACTTTGGACACGCAAATAAAAGTGTTCAAACAACGAGCGTCGTCCCCAATGAATGAGCACTAAGCTGATCATATATATAGCGAGGATGCCGGTAATCACGCCTAGTTGCTCGCTGAAATTTGCGATCGCCATTAAAAGAAGTAGGGCACATACGAAGTGCATGTTGGCGACGATAAATGTTGTTCGCCAGCGAACGAGCATGACTTTGTCTGTTACCGCCCCGTAAATCCCCCAAACGGCCAAAACGCTCAATAGGCCTAACCATACGTACGTGACTGCCTCGCCTGCGAATTCAGGCACGACAACGACACCAACGACAAAAGGCAAAACCGGGGCGAGGGCGCGATAGCTTTTGTGGCTGCCTGCTGTTTTTCCGATTGGGTACGCCACCGCTTCGGATTCACGACGAGAAAAGCGACGCCTGTAACGATCATCGCGCCGGCAACGAGCATGAAGACGAGTCGATCTTCAGGATCGGTTGTACCGATGATAAGTGCAAATCCACCAACGAGAAAGGGGAGCGATCCCCAGCGGAGCGGTGTAAAAACGTTTTCGGACGAATCCCGTCACGACCCCGATTCCGATGATCAAAAGAACGAAGCCGATTTCCGCAAACGTCACATCGCCGGCGGCGATAATGCCTAGCCCCCCGACAACTCCGAGCAAGATGATCAAACTGCCTATGACTTTTCTGATCATCCGGCAAGCCCTCCGATCATCATGAACAAGATGTACAAGAGGGCGGCGAAAAGAATGAATGAAAAGATCAGTTTGCGGCCGCGCGCCCGGGTGACGTGGAAATTAAACGTGTTCGTATACACGTCTGCGGTCAATCGGTGGGCTTCCTTGCAATACGGGCACGCCCAATCCGCTGTGTCCCGGTCTTCGAACCCGTCGATCAAGTTGCCGTGTGCGTGACAGTTTCCGCACATGGCGTGATGGAACGTATCATTGCACGTTGAGCAGCGGAGCCGGTGAACGTGGCGCTCGTTCACATCGTAGGGTGTGTCGAACGTTCCACGAGCGTTGCACGTCTGGCAAAAACTAGGAACCGAATATGTAGGTGGCATGGAAACACTCCAATAGTTTTGATTCTAGTAAACCATGATATCGGAGGGATTCCAATCTAGGAATCGCCTCAATACTAGCTTTTGTGATGATTGATCGGGCAAAGCCGCCCATCCTTACTATGGATTGTTACATAAGTTTTGCTAACTGTCAGAAATACAAACATATGGAGCGGTTGGCAGTCTAAAGTGATCTACCTGAGAAGCCGATTATTACATAAGTCCAACAATGCTGGCGGTCATAGCGCTCAGACAATCTCCTTCATTCAAAATATGTTAGTGGACACAAATAAGCCTCCGCCCAATCGTGTTAGAGCGGAGGTTTATCGCTTACCTTGCACCGTCAGATTTATCTAGTGGTTGGATCATATCAGCAGCAAGTGTACTAGTTTGAATATCGTTTGCAACGAAGAGGGCTACGGCTGCAAAGGCTACGACAGCAATAGATAGGCGTTTCATAATCTAATCATCTCCTATAATTTGGTGGTTAATGCGAAATGTGTTTGCTTTTTTCATATACTCATACGCAAACACAAAATTATTTTCTGTTACGAAATAATTAGACGTTTCTTCGCATATTTCTGTTGCTTCAAAAAACAGTTTATTTGACCGCAACATTTCAATAGCATTGTCCACAAACTTCAGGTCTTCTTCAATATAAAGACCTCTTGTAGCTAGACATCTAGCTATATATTCCGTTAATCCGTATTTGCTAGCAAGCTTTTCACTTTCTAGTAGCAAATCCGTACCAGCTTCAACCTTTCCAATCCGAAAGTATATATTTGCCAAATTACACTTAGACTTTATTTGGACGATTACGTAATCACTGAGTAACTCAATTGAATCTTCAAGTAAAATGCTCGCTTCGTGAAAATGCTCTTGCCTAATCCGATGTAACGCTACCGCTCGTTTAATGAGTCCTTGAGTTTCGTTCGTTCTCTCTTCTCCAGCAACGAGTATTTTCTGGTAATAGTGTTCAGCCTTATCAAATAAATAGAGTTCGGAATAGATTGCTCCAGTAAATAACCAACTGAAGATCATTCGGTGTGACATGTTCTGCGATTCGTATAAAGTGAGTGCTTTATCAAAGTAAGCAAGTGCAACTGTAAATTGATTAATTCGATAGTAGGTTTCTCCAACCCGGTGATAGAACTCACCTTTCTCTTCAGTTCGAACCCCATCAAGGTGATTTCCGGCCATTTCAAAAAAATTAATCGCTTGTTTGTAGCGTCCATTGTGAAATTCATAGTGACCTTCCATATATGCATAAAGGTATTGAAGCACCTGATCAGTTTCACGAATAGAATCCTGAAATACCCCCGTTTGCTGGGAAGGGGCTTGTAGTGACGCTTCGGTCATGACCCGATACCGGAAGTCGATCAACCGGTAGTAGGTTTTCGTCTTTTCATCGGTGCTCATATGCTGCATGAGAAAGTCGGCTTCTTCTTTTTGCTTGTGTGCCAGCGGCATATCCAATTCAACCATTGCCATATACCAATTACTGAGAACTTTCTGAAAATCAACAATTGTGCTTGCCTCCACCATTCCTCCTCCTTCAAAATCGGCCTCAATTACCATTTCTAGACAAATTTCGAGATTCCTCCAACTTTTTTAAAATTTTTCGTTTATTCTGTCGTTATATCAAATAAAGTAGGATAGAACTATAAAAAATATCAAAATCTATTCGAATATAAAGACGATAAGACTATAAAAAGAAAGGGGTTGTGACTTTTGTTCTGTGAAAATTGTGGGTCAAGTTTAGAAACAGGTGTAAAGTTTTGTGCAGAATGTGGCACACGAATACATAACAATGTGTCGAAACCGTCTATTAAGTTTTCAAGGCCATCCAAGAAGCAGACCGTCATACTCGCTAGCGCGACCGTTGTCGTAGGCGTAGGTGCGGGCTCCGTCTATATTCTCAATGAGCTTCACTCTGTGGACCGTGCGGTCGCTGAATTTCAGGAGCTGTTGCACGAGCAAGATAGTGCCGCATTGGCATCAGCGGTCAAAAGTGAAGGGTTTGGCGAAGCGGAGGCAGAAGGGATGATTCAGCTGTTGGCTGCCGACCCGGACCTTGCTTTCATCACCGATACGGCATTGGAGGACTATGTTGAATTTTACGATGCGGACACGGCGTATGCAGAAAGTTCGACCGGTCTATTCACGATTGAACGAGAAGAGGGAATGTTGTTCACCACATACTCGTTTGACGTGCCGAAGCTTACCTTTGAAGTTTCGGGAGATGCCGGCACCTTTGCTGATGTAAAAATTGGAGAAACTGTGAGCGGGACGCTTGACGAAGATGGATTCTTCTTCACGGAAGTGTATCCGGGTCTCTATGACGTGAACCTCGTATATCCGTCCGAGTATACCGAACTCGCCGTCTCAGACGTCGCTCAAGTGAGCGAAAGTGGAGGTCAACTCGTTATGCACTTTGGTGCCTCTCACCTCGTCATCCACGACGATTGGTCAACAACGGTGCCAAGTCAGCTAATCATTAACGGTGAACAAACGCCGTACACCGTGTCGGATAGTTTCTCAGCAGGGATGTTTCCTTTGGATGGAAGTGTCACGGTAGCAGCAACCTATGATTTCCCGTGGGGCACTGCCGAAACAGAGAGCGTGTCCGTGACAGACATGCACGTCATAGATCTTCCACCGATCACGTCCGCCATTGACGACGCCCAGTTTGAAGAACTCGGCACCTTGCTTCATAACTTTCACTTAGAGTCGCGCGACGTCGTCGAATCGGAGGACCAACATTTGTTCACCGTCCCGATGCGCAACGAGCTCTTTAATGATCGGTATTTTCTCAATAAGTTCAGTGGATGGGCAGACGATGACCCATTGCCGTTCACCGTCACGTGGGTGTCTCCGGAGTCGGTTGACGTTTCACGGGTGAACGATGAGTTGACCGTGCGGGCGAGTGCCTTGTTCGGACAGGCTGAGACGGAGGACGCCGACTTGATTCCTGACGAGTATGCCGTGTTTGACGTCACATTTGTATATGACGACGACTGGACGATCCTGAACTTCTCGCTCGACCGTCACCGTTCCTACTTGTATGAAGAATCCGCCACATTTATTGAAGCCTAAGGAGATGATCCGATGAACTGTCCAGCTTGTAACCACAACGTCAATCCCGCCGCCAAATTCTGTACCCAATGCGGTCAGCCGCTCACCGACGCCGTGCCTGTCGCAGCCGCAGCGCCGCCAGTGACCGACGCCTTAAAGGCGCACACAAGCGGTTATATCCAATCCGTCCGTGACGCCATCATCCGCCCAAGTGCATTTGAACACGTGTCAGAAAGCAGATTCTACTTCGCTCTCATCAATATGCTACTATTCAGCTTGCTCGTACCCGTGGCCATGACGGTACTCATTAATCGAATCGCCTTTCTCCCCGTCGCCACGTTCCCGATCGTCAGCCGCATCTTTCTCGGGATTCTCATCATTCAGGCGCTGGCGCTCGGCGTCATTTGGATCGTCAACCGCGTGCAAGGTTCAACGGTCAACATTAAGACCATCGTGAGCGGCTACGGCATGTTTATTAGCATCAGTGTCGCCAGCGTCGTTGTCGCTCTTCTGATGAGCATAGTCGGAGTGCCAACGTTAACGTATTTGTTTATCGTGTTAGGCTTGCTCGTCGTCAATCTCGGCATCATCTTAACCGGCTACGCCTACCAAAAACAAATTGAACGCCCACGGTTTGATCCCTTGTACGGCGTCCTCGCCGTACAGATCAGCATCATCCTCGGCGTCTATTGGATCGTTGAGAGTGCAGTAGCGGATGTTGTGGGCACTTTTGGGATGTTCTTATGAGAAAACAGATGATGATTGTTGGTACGCTTCTACTCACCGTAGCTTGTAGTGACGCTGAACCCGAAATGACAGCTTCCCAAGAGATCGTAGAAGACAAACCCATTGAAATAGAAGAAGAACAAATAGAGAAAGAAGATGAAGAAGAACACGCGGATGAAATCGATATAGAAACTGAAGATAAAGCAGTTCAAAAGTTAGGGCAAGATGAGGTTCGTACGGCCATAGACGAGTATCACTTCGGTCAGAACCAGGAACGTGAATTGCACCTGTTATATGCAGAGGAGCTGGAGTTGGAAGGACTAAATCAACCTCATCTGCTCGTCTATTCATCTCCAGGACAAATGGATTCGTTAGATCTCTTCAACGTCGTTTATTCCGTAAATGAAGTGGAAGTGATTGCGTTCGAAGAAGACGAAGTGATTCAAATCTATTCATCGAATAACCAACGAGACGTATCCCCTTTAGATGATCATTTCATCGTCAACAACGATGTTTTACTATACACAGATGTCTTGCAAAGTGACGCGTATCACATTGTTGAAGTATACACAGCCTTCTCATCCACAGGTGCTATGAGTCACACAGCGTATCTTTATGGCATTCATGAGTATGATTCAAGTACTCAAACGTTCGTGTATCAACAATACGCACACACGTTTAACGACTGCCATGACACGTACACAACTGAGTGTGGACCAGACCGAGAGATGGAAGATGAATGGTCTGGAAATGAGCAGTATCAGTATTTAAACGATGTGTTTGTGAATGAAGGTGCTGAGCTCCACGAGAACTTACTAAAAGACGTCGATTCAGATAAAGAAGTCCTCAACCTTTCATACTATGTCGATGAGAACATTCAAACAGATTTTGGCGTAGGTTTCCCTATCGATTCCATCGATAATGTTGACCAATTAGATATGGACTATTTCACAGGCGGGGCCTTCCTGTATGGCGATCATTTGGATGCTAATTATTTTTATAATGAAGTGAGTGAAACAATTAATGGATATATGATCGCTGATCCGAGCATTTCAATATTTGGGGCGCATATTGGCATGAACCTAGATGAATTAAACGAACATTTTCCTCGAAATGCTCGTTCAGAAACATTCGATTCAGAGACTTCCGGATATATTTATGGATATAACCTGCCAGACTTGAAGGTGACTTTTTGGGCTGATGAATATGACGGTCCAGCGACGATGGCGACAATTATTTATCTCCCAGACCGATAAATTTTTATTTATCTATTAAACAACAAAGCCACACAGCCGATATAAAAAACAGGCACACAAGGACGTGGCCTGATACTTAAAACTCAAGGAGGAATTACACATGATTATCAACAACAACATGTCAGCAATGAACGCGCACCGTCAAATGGGTGTGAACCAGAACAGTATGCAATCTTCAATGGAGAAACTATCTTCAGGACAACGCATTAACCGTGCAGGCGACGATGCAGCGGGCCTTTCAATCTCAGAGAAAATGAGAGCACAAATCCGTGGATTGGATCAAGCAAGCCGTAACGCACAAGATGGAATCTCTCTCATTCAAACAGCTGAAGGTGCATTGGATGAGACGCATAGCATTCTTCAACGTATGCGCGAACTCGCAGTTCAAGCATCAAACGATACAAATGACGCACCAGACCGCGAGGCTATTGGAAATGAGCTCGCTGAGCTTGGTAAAGAATTAGAAAGAATTATGGAAAATACAGAGTTTAACGAGAAGTCACTACTTAACGGTGAAGCTGGAGAAATTAATTTCCAAGTAGGGGCAAACAATGGTCAGGTTATGACTGTTGACTTTGGTACAGAAGGCATTGACCTTACGAGCATCGTTGGTGCTGTTGGTGAACTAGGTGCAGAGAGCGTGGCAACTCACGAAGCAGCTACTGCATTAATTGAGACTCTTAATGATCAGATACAGCTAGTCTCTGACGGTCGTTCTATGCTAGGTGCATATCAAAACCGCCTTGAGCATACAATTAACAACTTGGACAACGCTTCTGAAAACCTACAAGCTGCAGAATCTCGTATCCGCGACGTAGACATGGCGCGTGAGATGATGGAGTTCACAAAGAACAATATCCTTTCTCAAGCTTCTCAATCTATGCTTGCGCAAGCGAACCAGTTGCCTCAAAGCGTACTTCAGTTATTACAATAATAGGTTCTTACAGCAACTCTTCATTTGAAGAGTTGCTGTGTTATGCATTATTAATGAGAAAAGGGAGTCAGTATTCACTGGCTCTTTTTTCTCATTGATGATTAGAACAAGGAGTGAGTAGTATGCAGCAACTTTCAGATAAAGTTATAACGCAAACGGTTAATATACTAGAAACAATTAATGAGTCTTTAAATATGTATCAACAAGCCTATCAAGATGAAGATATTCAGAAAATGATTGAATATTTAAATGTTACAGTTGAAGGCTGGAATGCGATTGAACCTAGTGTACGACAATTAAACACAATGGGTAAAGAGATAGAAAGGATACAATCAGACCTTCGAGGCATTGTTGAGTTTGCAGAAAATGGGAATATGATTAATGCATATCAAATTATCCAGTTTTCTCTTAATCATGAACTAGCTAATGTGAAAAATGGCCTCTATCAATACATAAGCTCAAATAAAGAAGAACTATTAGTAGGGGTGTACCTTCCTAACAACAATCCTCTTAAAGTTATGCCAGAGAATAGAATAAAAGCTCTCGTTGCAGAAGCCAAAAAAACGAATACAAAACTTATATTTTTTTCAGATGAAGACATTTTACTTGAACACAAGCAGGTCCATGCTTCTGTATGGAACATGGATTCAGAGCAAAAAGAAACGACACCGTTCCCAGACGTAATTGATAATATTGGGATGAGGGAATCACAAAGTGAAATTGAGAATGTGTTAAGGGATCAAGTCCCATTTATAAAGTTTGGCATAGGTAATAAATTGTTTTTGCCTATGGAATTAGTGAAAAGGAAATCTCCCTTTGCAAAGTATTTTATTCCATTTAAGTTAATAAATAATGAAGAAGTGGCGATAAACTTTATTTATGTGCAGAAAAAAGTAGTTATTAAGCCTATCGCAGGCAGACAAGGACAATCCATATATTTCGTCGATAAAATCAATAAACATTTTGTAGTTAAAGAACATAAGAAAAAGTATTCATTAATGGAAGAGCAGTTAAAAGATTTTATTGGGAAATTATTATTGGAAGGTAATTATATTGTACAAAAATATGTGAAAGCTCAAACAAAAAAGAAGTCCCCATTTGATATTCGCGCTCACGTACAGAAAAATGGTCACGGTAATTGGGTGTTAACAAAAATATATCCAAGAATAGGAAATAAAAAAAGCATACTTAGTAACATCAGTCGTGGTGGTCATACAGAGGAATTGTCGAATTTCCTTAGAAAAGAATTTATTAGCAATGCACATAATCTCGAGAATGAGTTAATAAATCTATCACTCAATCTGACGTCACATATTGATCAAATCTACCGATCAGCAATTGACGAGTTGGGGTTAGATTTAACAATAGATGCCAATAAAAGAATTTGGGTACACGAAGTTAACCTCGCTCCACAGACGACTTACCATGAAGAAGAGAGAGCAGTGAACACAATTGCTTACTCTCGATTTATTGCAAAGAATGGTATTGTTTTTAATTAAGTAATTTAGAATAAGTGGTCTGGTATGCTTATCAAAAATAGGAGTAGGGCATCCCCTACTCCTCCATCAACACCGGATACCAGCACACATTCAAATCCCCGTCGCCGAGATCAATCACGTAGAAATCTTCCTCCATCTGCCTCTCCTCCTTGCCCTCAGTGTTGCCAACATACCAGACTTTTAATCTATGAAACTTCATGTTTAGGAAAGAAAGAAGAAGGGTATACAGAAACACTCGGTTGTGGAGGGGATGACGAATTGACCCGTTCGTTCTATACGGTTTTCTTTTATTTTATAATGATTACAGGAGTGATGGTCGTTTCCGTGTTCCTCATGTACATCGTTCTTTTAGGGTATAACTACATCCGCTGAGTGGCTCCGGCCGCCGGCTTTTTTTGTCGAGCGAAAGCGCAAGGCCTGGCGTTCTTGCCCACCGGCAAGGCCTAACAACATGTCGTCCCCGCTGGGGCCGAAACGAAACCGGGCTGGGTTCGGCCCGGCCCGCGCCAATCTGCTCTCTATTTCAGGCTTTCTGCGCACAAGTTTGCCCTTTTAACGATATATCAGCCAAGTACAGAACTTACTATGGGAGAATCTTGCGCCTTTATGGCGCAATTTAATGTTTTAGAGCCGAAGTTTCACCTGTAATCGCACCATACAACGTTCTATGAGCTGATTTGATAATGTCAAGAAACTGCGCGCATGCAAGGTGAGTAGCCTCTGGCTCTATGGATAGATGATGGCGCCTAGTTGAAGGGGTGTCGCTCCAAGGCCAGTCCTGAATGTGCACGCAACCCCAACCCCTCTCTATACTGGAGAGAGTAGAAGAATTGCAATCATCTGCAAGGTCATCCAATACCTTAATGGACATGAACGCCTTACTTATGCCCACCACATCTCGGTCGGTTTCTCTTGGAAACGTATGCGTTTTAGAAATTCTAAGGCGCGAGCAAGCCCTTCCTCTATAGAAGCATATTGGTCTTCGTGTTCAATTGATAATACACCAGTATAATTTACCATTGAAAGGGCACTGAGCATATTTTTCCACATGCTCTCACTCATTCCATACCCTACGGTTCGAAAGGTCCACGCACGCTCCAGTCCTCTACGATAATCCTTTGTGTCCAGCACGCCATTCACATTAATATTTGAACGATCGAGGTACGTATCTTTTGCATGAAAATGAAAGATGGCTTGCTCTGAACCTAAGTATTTTATGGCTACTACGGGATCAATGCCTTGCCAGATTAAATGACTAGGGTCAAAATTGGCGCCGATGTTCGTGCTGCCTGTGCGTTTTCTTAGTTCCATAAGCGTCTCCGGATTGTAGACAGCAAAGCCGGGGTGCATTTCAAGCGCAATCTTTACTCCATAATCTTCAGCGAACTTGGCTTGTTTCTTCCAATATGGAACGATGGAGTGTTCCCATTGCCATTCACGAATTTCAGCATACTCTGCAGGCCAAGCGCACGTAATCCAATTTGGGTGACGCGCGTTTTCGTGATCACCGGGACATCCGGAGAAGCAGTTGACTACTGATATTCCTAACTTTTTAGCTAGTAGTATTGTCTTTTCCAAGATCTCGTGGTGGGTGCTGGCAATAGTGGAATCAGGATGAATAGGGTTGCCTTGGCAGCTGAGTCCACTGATCTCTATATTGGCATCACGCAACTTGTTAAGAAATTGTTCGCGTGCAGTCTCACTATTTAATAACTCATCTACTTGACAATGAGCATCTCCTGGGAAGTTGCCAGTCCCTAGTTCGATTGCTTCAATTCCAAGGTTGCTTACTTTCTCAATCATTTCAGGGGTTGTGAGATTTTGAAAAAGGACGGTAAACAGACCGATTTTCATTTACGTTCCTCCTCATCATTTACGCGAACCCATTGTTCTTCTTCATGACTTCGCTTTATAGCCTCAACAATTTTCATAACGTGATGACCTTGTTCAAAAGTGGCATATTCTTTTTTTACTGTTGTGTCGTTAACCGATGAGTAAAAATTATCGAATAAGTTCTTCAGAGCATCTGGCCAACCTTCTTGATGTCCGCCTGGATAGTGAGCGAGATGTTGTGCCGGAGTGTTCAACAAAGATGCATCCTTAAGTAGCTCTGCGTTGGTTTCATTACGTTTACCAATCCATAAGCGATTCGGTTTTTCTTGATTCCAGTAATACGAAGCGTCTGTTAAGGATAGCTCCATATCAAAATGATTCTTTCTTCCCGCAGTGACTTGAGAAATAACAAAGCTCGCTTTAAGTCCACTAGCAAATCGTAAAAGGATTAATCCAGCATCTTCGGTGGTGATTGGAATCATCTTTGAACCGTCGTAACGTTCTGGATGGACTGTGCTTAGGTCAGCGAATACACTGATAATTTGATCTCCTGTAATGTGTTGCACGGTGTCAATCCAGTGGGAACCAATATCTGCAACCGCCCGTGATGAACCGTTTATGGAGACGTCGGAACGCCAATTGTAGTCACCTTCATAAAGCATCCAGTCTTGCATATAGCTGCCCCGAATCAGATGAGGTGCACCGTGTTCTTGATGATGTACCATATCTTTCATCTGCATCGTTAAAGGGTAGAATCGGTAGTTAAAGCAAACTGCATTTGCGCATTTCATTTCTTGTGCAAGGTCGACAAGTTTCTGGGATTCGGATGTTGAAATTCCAAGCGGTTTTTCAGAGATTATAAATTTGCGCTGTTCTAAGGCATATTCATTAATAGGGTAATGCATATGATTAGATGTACAATTATGAATTGCATCAATTTTATCATGAGCAATTAATTCATATGGATCAGTAAAGGCATATACAATGTTATGTGTATTTGCAAAATGTTCAGCTCGGCTCAGCGTTTTAGACTGAACTGCTACTACTTCGACATAAGGCAAGCGTTTTAGCGCATCAACATGCGCGTTTGCCGAAAACCCCGTACCGATAATACCGACTCTCACTCGATCCACGCCCTTTCTGTAAACGTTTACAAAAAAGTGTATAATATTTATTTTTAATTTTCAACATTTTTAATTGAAACCGTTGACATTATTGAGTGTGTTCTTTTATACTGACTGCAACCAATAGTAAAAGTAGATATCATTTATGTAAACCATTACATCAATAAGGGGCAAGATGATGACCACAATACGAGAGGTTGCAAAAGAGGCGGGCGTGTCTGTTGCAACAGTATCAAGGGTTATGCGAGAAACAGACAAGGTTTCTAAAGAGAAGCGTGAGCGTGTACTGGAAGCCATCGACCGACTAAACTATCAGCCGAACATGATTGCCCGCTTTTTGCGTACGTCCAAAACGAGAACGGTTTTGGTAGTGGTTCCAGACATTACGAATCCTTTCTTCTCAAATGTTTTAACGGGCATTCAAAACTACGCGAATCAAACCGGGTATCATGTCTTGTTGTTTAATGCAGTAAATATTCGCAACCAGAACCATGAATTGATGGAGATGTTAGGCCAAAAGCAAGTTGATGGAATTATCATGTTAACGTCTCAAGTTGAAAAGAACCTACTGGAAAAAATGAACGAAGCCTACAACCTTGTGCTTGCCTGTGAATATATAGATGGAATTGACGTTCCAACTGTTGCAATTGATAACATTAGCAGCTCACGAAAAATGACGAATCATCTCATTCAAATTGGGTATAGAAAAATCGCTCACATTAGTGGCGAGTTGGATATCGTACTGAGTGTTGATCGCTTAAAAGGCTATAAGCAAGCGTTGTACGAAGCGAGCATGGACGTCCCGAATGCATACATACAAGAAGGGGATTTTTCTTACGAAGCAGGCTATAATTTAACCCTAAAGTTATTATCACTGGAAGAACCGCCAGATGCCATCTTTGCAGCTAGTGATGAAATGGCAATGGGTGCCGTTCAAGCAGCACAGTCAAAAGGTATACAAATACCAGAAGATATCGCTATTGTGGGGTTTGATGATATAAAAATGGCTTCTATTTTCTCACCGGCTCTAACCACAATTGCTCAGCCGACGTTAAACATTGGCTCAAAAGCAATGGAACTTGCTATTAAACGAATGGAGGGGGAGGTTATAACTAAAAGTCAGTACATTTTAAATGATCATTTGATTGTTCGTAAATCCTGTGGTTACCATGTGTGAATTAGCTTAGTTGGTTGTAATCGATTACAAGAAAAAATGAAAGCGCTTACTAATGTAAAGGGAGAATTTTCATGATGAAGAAGCCTATTGCCATTCAGCTATACACGTTAAGAAATGAGTTTAACAATGATCTTGAACGACAACTATCAGCAGTTGGAAAAATGGGGTTTGACGGTGTTGAATTTGCAGGAGGTTACTGGGGTCATGACGTTAACGAAACGAAGAGACAGCTCTCGGATTTTGGATTAAGGGTAGCGGGTAGCCATGTTCCTTTCGACAAACTTAAGAACGAGATTGATAAGGTCATCGAAGATCAGAACACTTTGGGAAGCGCTCATATTATATGTCCAATTTTGCCTGAACAATATCGCAATTCCGTTGATGGGTATAAAGAAGCTGCTTCATATCTAAGTCAATTTGGTGAGAAATGCTCTAGTCACGATATTCAATTTAGTTACCATAACCACGCATTCGAGCTTGAAGTGATTGATAATACGTACCCTTTGGAAATCTTATTTGATGAAACAAGTCCACGACACGTGAAAGCGGAACTCGATGTATATTGGCTGAAGAAAGCAGGCGAGGAGCCGCTGGAGTGGTTGAAGAAATATAACAATCGTACACCATTAATCCATCTAAAAGATATGACTGCAAGCGATGGGGCTTTTGCCCCTTTAGGGACTGGTGGGGTGAACTTGGAGTCAATTATTGAATATGGGGAGCATGAAATGAATGCATTATCTTGGTGGGTTTTTGAGCAAGATCACTCAGAGCAACCGATTGCGGATGTAGAAAAAAGTATTAATTACCTGAAAGGAGAACGAAAATGAACAAAAAATTGACGCTAGGTCTAGGGTTTTTGATCCTTTGCTCTGCATGTGCACCTTCAGCCATTGACGAAGCACCAAATGAAGATGTTGATACGGATGGAACATCTACTCCAGATTCCGATGGGAACGATGGTGGAGAAGTAGTTCTGAATTTTTGGCATATTGATCCCGGTGAAAAAGGGGCTGTTTATGAACGGGCGGTAGAACGGTTTGAGGAAAATCATCCGAATGCCCAAGTAAATGTACTGAGAATTCCGAATGATGATTACAAGCAACGGATGGTCGTTGCTATGTCTGGTGGGGATCCCTGATGTTTTTCATAGTTGGGGAGGAAGCTGGTTAAATGAGTTTGTTGAGGCAGGCAGTGTTATGTCCCTTGATCAAACGGATGTTGATTTTGACCAGTATTTGGATGTCGCTCTTGACAATGCCACATTCGAAGAAGAAATCTATGGTGTGCCTTTAGGCGTTTCCCTCACGTTATTTTTTTATAACACCGGAATTTTTGAAGAATTAGGGTTGGATACTCCAAAAGACTATGACGAGTTCATGACTGTCGTTGAAACGTTAAGAGATAATGATTATTATCCATTGGCTTTAGCAAATCAAACGGGGTGGACAGGCGCTTATTATCAGGAGTATCTTGTGAATCGCTTAGCAGGTGAGGGATTATATGATGATGCATTGCAGCGTGAGGGCGCAGGTTTTGATGACGAGAATTATGTAAGGGCCAATGAGAAAATCCAAGACCTCGTCGACATGGATGCTTTTAATCCAGGATTTAATGGCATTCCATATGATGCGGGCCAAGGCAGACAATTAATGTACTCAGAACAGGCAGCCATGATGTTAATTACCACATCTTTTCTGAATAACGTAAGAGATGAGGCACCGCAATATGAAGATGATCTCGGAGTATTTCCTTTTCCAACCATTGAGGGTGGGGAAGGTGACGGATCGAACCTCCTGGGATCCGGAGCTCCGGTTTGGTCAGTGTACGAAGATACAGAACACGAGGAGTTAGCCATCGAGCTTATTAAAGAATTGAGCAACGAAGAGACATCCATAGATTATATGGATTCCACAGCGAGTATGTCAGCTTATGAAGGACTACAGTCAGATGACGCATTTGTACAACAATTTATTGATCTTCTCCAAGATGCCAATTATTTAGGCATGCCTTATGATCAAACGATGCCGCCAAGTGTTGCTCAAGTACATTTAGATGCTGCGCAAGAAGTGTTGGGGAATACGTTAACACCTGAAGAAGCAGCTGATTTAGTCGAGGAAGCAGCTCAAAATAGTTTGGATTAGTAGGCCCAATATATCATAGAGAGCACCAAGCTCTCTATGATATATGGTTTGCGAATAGGAGGGAGAAACTTGATTAGTTCAAAGAAAAAGAGAATGAATGCATGGACCATACTCCTTTTTATCCTTCCGGCATTACTTGTCTATGTTGTGTACGTGGTCTACCCGATTATTACCACGTTTAACTACAGCCTCTTTGATTGGAGCGGTTTGAGTGCTGATACGACGTTTGTCGGTTTAGGAAATTATATATCACTGTATATGGACCGAATATTTTGGCTCGCCTTGCAAAATAATGTATTAATTGTGATGGCTTCCGTACTATTGCAAATTCCACTAGGGTTAATTATGGCACTCATCCTTTCAAGCTCAATAAAGGGACGACGTTTTTTCAATGTAATGTTCTTTTTGCCATATTTAATGTCCACCGTTGCCATTGGCCTCCTTTGGATTTACATGTTCGATCCAGTGAACGGACCAGTTAATCAAATTCTCATGTGGTTAGGATTTTCCCCAGTTTCGTGGCTCGCCGATCCTGCAATTGCCATCTATGCCGTTTTATTTGTGATCATATGGCAATTCTCGCCATTTTACATGATTTTGTTTCGCGCAGCCATTGTTGGGATTCCTGACGAATTGTACGAGGCAGCCGATATTGACGGTGCAAACTCAAAAAATAAATTCTTCTACGTTACGTTGCCTACATTAATTCCGACGATTGTCACATCATCCATCCTCGCCATCGTAGGTTCTTTAAAAGCTTTTGATATTTTCTACATTATGACAGGTGGAGGACCTGGTCATGCCACAGAAATACTCGGTACATATATGTACAAACAAGGCTTTATCAACTTTAGCATGGGGTATGCAAGTGCGATCGCCTTTACGATGTTCGTTATCGCTTTTGTCTGCGTAGTAATCATTCAAACGTTAGAGTACTTGCGCAGAAAGAGAGGGATCTTATCATGAAAAATAAACGTGGAAAACAAATTCTTGTTTATATCGTTGCCTGTATTTTCTTAGTATTTACTGCGTATCCATTTATTTATATGATCTCAACATCATTAAAAACGATGGATGACTTTTTTGCTAACCCTTTTCGAATGATACCTGGCGAATTTACGCTCGATCATTATTTCTCCGTTTTTGAGATGGGTTTGGCTCAATATTTCTTAAACTCAGTAATGATTACGGTAGCGGCTGTTTTCATTGTCGTCATCATCGCCTCGCTTGCTAGTTATCCTTTAAGTCGTATGTCTTTCAGACTCAATCGGCCGTTGTTTCTCTTCTTTATTGCAGGTATGATGCTTCCCATTCATGCGACGTTAATTCCGATATTTGTTCTGTCACAAGACTTAGGGATTTATGATACGTTACTTGCATTATTGGGGCCTTATGTGGCGTTTAGTTTACCGATTTCAATCTTTATTTTAACGCAATTCATGCAAGACATTCCTAAAGAATTGGAAGAAGCCGCAGTGATTGACGGAGCTAATCACTTCGCAACTTTTCGGAGAGTAATTTTTCCTGTCATCAAGCCAGCTGTATCCACCGTTGTCATTTACAATTTTGTGTTTCTTTGGACCGAGTTTATATTCGCGTTAATTCTCATCACATCGCCATCACAAATGACGTTACCTTTAGGTTTACAAAACTTTTATGGGGAGTTCTCCATTAATATTCCAGGATTAATGGCAGCATTGACTCTGGCAAGTCTACCTGTCATCCTCATGTTCTTATTTGCACAAGAACGTGTTGTCAAAGGGTTAACAGGTGGGGCATTAAAAGGATAATTAAAGAAAAGGAGAATCAAAATATGGAAAAATGCAAAGTTGGAATTGTCGGATGTGGAAACATCAGTGAAATATATTTAAAGAATCTAACGGTTAGTGAAGTGATTGAAGTTGTTGCAGTAGCTGACTTGCAAAATGAATTGGCTGAGAAGAGAGCCGCTCAATTTCAAATTCCAAATGTGCACACTTTAGACACTATTCTCCATGATGAAGAGATTGAGCTCATCGTAAATCTTACACCTCCGTCGGCCCATGCAGAGATTGGATTGAAGGCATTACATGCAGGAAAACATATCTATTCAGAGAAACCTCTCGGATTAACAGTAGAAGAAGGTGAATCATTGATCAGAACTGCAAAAGAACGCAACCTCCGGGTTGGATGTGCACCAGATACGTTCTTAGGAGAAGGAATTCAAACCGTTAAATCCTTGATAGATCAAGGAGTCATAGGCAACCCTGTAGCAGTCAATGCGTTTATGCTTGGAAAAGGCCCTGAAAAATGGCACCCAAACCCGGAATTTTTCTATCAGCCAGGTGGAGGGCCGCTTTTCGACATGGGGCCATATTATTTAACGACAATGATCTATCTGCTTGGAGACGTGGATCGAGTGAGCGCATCGGCGGGGATTTCCTTTAAAGAGCGGAAAATTGGCAGCGGTTCGTTAAAAGGACAGAAGATAATGGTCAATACACCAACGCATATTGCGGGAACATTGAATTTCAAAAGCGGTGCGATTGGTACTCTTGTTACTAGCTTTGACATTCAGGCTTCAACATTGCCCCGCATTGAAGTGTATGGTTCAGAAGGTACGATTGTTGTACCGGATCCGAATCGCTTCGCAGGCACAATTCGCTATAATCAAGGTGATGAATGGGAAGAGGTGCGTACGCAAGCTGAAGAAACGACCAATTTGCGTGGAGTTGGCGTAGAAGATCTGGTTCTTTCGATTATAGAAGGTGCACCTCACCAAGCTTCTGGTGAGATGGGGATGCAAGTGCTTCAAGTGATGGCAGGATTGTTAGAGGCTGCTAAAGAAGAGAAAACCGTTTCTATACGTAAGAGAATAAACAGCATAGTGTAGGATGTAACCGCAGCTGGAAAGGAGCTGCGGTTTTTGCGCAAAATTGTTTTGACAAAAAAAGAATCTTGCTTTATTCTGTGATATATCAGATATTATATTTCATAAAACCAACTGGGGATGATGACATGACAGAACGAAATGAAGCATTTTTCTCGGTCGATCCAAACTTGGTTAAATCTTTGCGAGAGCTTGTCGTGGAGAAGATTCGAGAGGGAATTGTAAGCGGATACTTTGAAGAGGGAGAACACTTAAAGGAGCGAGAGATTTCAAGCATGATGGGCATTAGTACGACGCCGGTAAAAGAAGCGTTTCGTATCCTTGAAAATGAAGGCATGCTCGTAACGGTTCCTCGAAAAGGCACGTTCGTCTCTGAGTACGCATCTACGTCGATTGAGGAAATCTTGCTGTTGCGAGCGTCGGTGGAGTCTCTTTGCGCACGTCTGGCTGCGCTGAAGATGACGGATGAGGAATTAAATGAGCTTGAGCAACAGATGCTCATTATTGAAGGCCTTCATAATAAAGGGGATTCAGAAGCGTTAATTGAGCAGAACTCTATCTTCCACCAACAAATTATTGATGGAGCTCGCAATGTGATGATGCACAATATATTGGGTAATCTGCGAAATATTGATAAAGCGTTTCGAAAACGAGCATTAAAGATTGAAGTCGAGCGTGAGGTTGGTTTCCAAGAACATTACGCTGTGTTTGAAGCGATTCGTGCGCGAGATCCGGAACGAGCAGAAGCCACCATGAAGGCGCATATTCTACGAACGAAAGATAACATTCTTGCTGCTGAGCAGCATCGGAGTGAAAAAGGATGAACGTACTTGTACCACAAACCATCCACCCTGATGGCATTGACTATTTAGAGCGTCATGGGCTAGAGGTGACTGTTCTTCCTCAGGATACTCCGGCACAAGTAGCCAAGCACATTGTCTCCGCGGATGGGGTGCTCATACGGACAACGCCATTGCCTAAAGACATTCTACAGAAGGCACCTCGTCTAAAGGTTATAGCAAGACATGGCATCGGGCTAGATGAAATTGACCAAGCGTACTGCGTTGAGAAGGCATCGGTGTTTACAATACGCCTCGTGCGAATGTGAATTCTGTCGCTGAACATGTTACCGCGTTTATTCTCTCGCTTGCACATCGAATTCCAGAAGCGGTTCATGCCTTGCGAAGAGATGACTATGCGAGCCGCAATCGCCTCATTGGGATGGAGGTGGCTGGGAAGACACTTGGATTAATTGGGTTTGGGAACATTGCGCAGGATGTGGCGAAGAAATGCGGTACGGGGCTTGGAATGAAGGTCGTCGCTTATGATCCTCAAAAAGAGACGTTTCCCGATGGTGTTGAACACGTTCATACGCTCGATGCGCTTGCGAGGCGGTCTGCTTTTGTATCGGTTCATGTCCCGTTACTTCCGACGACAAGAAACATGATTGACCGCACGTTCTTCGATGCGATGCAGCCGGCAAGCTATTTTATTAATGCAGCGAGAGGCGGAATTGTAGATGAAACGGCACTGATCGAAGCGATAACTTCTGGGAAGCTTGCAGCGCGGCACTCGATTGTTATGCCGAAGAGCCGATGCCGGTTTCTTTTCCACTAAAAGGTTTGGACAATGTTTTATTAACGCCTCACATGGCCGCTCACACGGAGGATAGTATGCGAGCGATGGCAGTAGGGGCAGCGGAGGCAATTGTCCGCGAATTAATTTCTGAAAAGGGTGAGGATTCATGACATTAGCGAGTAAGCTGGAGACGATTTCCGGCATTCCGATTACACCGTTTCGGCAGTCCGATGGGGGAATTGATTGGAATCATTATGAGGAGACGTTGAACCGTATTGTTGAACAGGGCATTGAAATTGTAGTTCCTTGTGGCAATACGAGCGAATTCTATGCGTTATCGCTTGACGAGGCGAAAGAAGAGATTCGACGTACGGTGGAAATTGTGAATGGTCGCGCGCTTGTAATGGCAGGTATTGGGTATGCGGTGCCGACAGCTATTGAACTTGGGAATTATGCGAAGGATGCAGGTGCCGATATGGTCATGATTCATATGCCGGTGCATCCGTATGTGACGTCTGGCGGTGTGAAAGCATATTTTCAAGATATTATTGAGGCCATTGATTTTCCGACTGTCGTGTATTTTAAAGACCCGGAAGTCTCTGATCAAGTACTCGTTGAGCTTGCACCATTGGAGCATTTTATCGGTGTGAAATATGCGGTGAACAATTTGCCTCGTTTTGCGAAAGTTGTTCGATCAGTACCGAAAGAGCACGGGGTGACATGGATCTGTGGGACTGCGGAGAAATGGGCGCCATTCTACTGGAATGCTGGAGCGAAAGGATTTACGTCAGGGCTAGTGAATATATTGCCAGGCAAGGCACTTGAGATGTTGGAGGCACTTCGACGTGGCGATGAGTCATTGACGTGGAAGTTGTGGGAAGAGATTCTTCCTTTTGAAGATTTACGTGCAAAGTACAACCAAGGAAACAATGTGGTTGTCATTAAAGAAGCGATGGAAATGATCGGTCAAAATGCCGGGGTAACAAGAGCACCGGTCGACCAGCTAAATGACGAGGACAAACGGCTCGTTGAAGAAATGCTTCAAAATTGGAACTTGTTACAACCAACGAAAGGGTGAGGACGATGACGGTAAAAACAGATGTTGTTTATGGAAACTATATTGCAGGCAAATGGCAAGAAGAGCAAGGAGAAGCAATTGCAAGCATCAACCCGTCCGACATGCATGAGGTCGTCGGGTATGTTCAGAACTCGAGCTCTGACACGGTCAATCAAGCTGTACGTGCAGCGGAGGCAGCTGCACGTGCGTGGCGAAAGCTCTCTGGTGCCGAACGAGGAAACTACTTATACCGTGTGGCAAATGTACTTGAAGAACGGTTGGAGGATATTGCTGAGACGTTGGCAAGAGAAATGGGGAAGACGCTGCCGGAGTCAAAAGGGGAGACGCTCGCGGAGTTGCCATTCTTCGATATTATGCTGGTGAGGGGATGCGGTCAGAGGGTGACGTGATTCCTTCTACAGATGCGGATGCACTTATGTTCTCAACACGCACGCCACTTGGCGTCGTGGGTGTGATTACGCCTTGGAATTTCCCGGTAGCGATTCCAGTATGGAAAATTGCTCCTGCGCTCATTTATGGGAATACGGTCGTGTTTAAACCAGCCACTGAAGCAGCGGTAACGGCTGCGAAAGTGATGGATTGTTTTGATGCGGCAGGACTGCAACGGGTGTCATCAATTTTGTGACCGGAGCAGGTCGGGTCATTGGCAATGCATCGTGGATCATGAAGCGGTACACGCTGTGACCTTTACTGGGTCTGAAGGGACGGGCCGTACGATTGGACGAGCAGCCGCCGCACGCGGTGCAAAATATCAACTAGAAATGGGTGGCAAAAATCCAGTCATTGTTGCTGAGGACGCCGATCTTGAACTGGCAGTGGAGGCGACAATTAGCGGTGCGTTTCGCTCCACGGGTCAAAAGTGTACCGCGACGAGCCGAGTAATTGTTGCAGAAGCCGTATATGAAGCGTTTCAACATCGTCTATTACAGAAAACCGAGGCAATTCAAATCGGCAATGCTGTAGAAGATGGGGTGTGGATGGGGCCATCGGCAAGTGAAGCACAGCTGAATACAGTGCTTGATTACATTCAAGTCGGAAAAGATGAAGGTGCCAGATTGCTGTTGGGCGGAAATCGCTTAACGGAAGGTGCATATGCGTCTGGATACTTTGTTGAACCGACCATTTTTACAGATGTACAGCCGGAGATGCGCATTGCTCAAGAGGAGATCTTTGGTCCAGTCATTACACTAATCAGAGCGAAAGACCTTTCTCATGCGCTAGAGGTTGCCAACGATAATCGGTACGGTCTCAGTGCATCAATCTTTACGACGAACATTCAGAAGATGCTCACGTTTATTGATGATATGGATGCAGGACTCGTCCGTGTAAATGCCGAGAGTGCAGGCGTTGAATTGCAAGCACCATTCGGAGGAATGAAGGCATCCAGCTCACATTCGAGGGAACAAGGGCAAGCAGCAAAAGAATTCTATACATCGATTAAAACTGTATTTGTAAAGGGGTCATGACGATGAGAATTACGGATGTAAAACTTACAGCGATTGGTATCCCTCGTTTAACAGGATTTGTGAACAAGCATGTGATCGTACAGATTTTTACAGATGAAGGGGTGGAGGGTATTGGTGAGATGTCCGATTTCTCCCATCTTCCAAAGTACTCCGTCGATATCGTGGATTTGGAACGGACGTTAAAACAGATCCTCATTGGAAGTAATCCCTTTGACATTTCTCCAATTAACGTTGAGTTAAATGGGAATTTCCCTGAAGCGATGTATTACTATGAAAAAGGCAGTTTCATCCGCAACGGCGTGGATACGGCTTTATATGATGTGTGTGCAAAAGCGATGAACGTATCGGTTTCTGATCTTTTAGGTGGGCGTATTCGAGAGAAGATGAAAGTTTGCTTTCCGATATTCAGACACCGCTTTATGGATGAGGTAGAGGAGAATATTGCGTTAGTTAGAAAGCAATACGAAAAAGGGTTTGATGTGTTCAGGCTTTACGTTGGTAAGAATGTCGATGCTGACGAGGCTTTTCTCGATCGCGTGTACAAAGAGTTTGATGGCAATGTACGTATTAAGTCATTTGATTTTAGCCATCTTCTTGATTGGAAAGATGCACTGCGAATTACTCGCAGGCTATCTAAATATCCAGTCGATCTTATTGAGAGTCCAGCGTTTCGTAACGATTTTGAAGGATTGCGTCATTTCCGGTTGCAATGCGAGCTTCCGGTGAGTGAACATGTATGGAGCTTACGTCAGCAATACGAAATGATTAAACAAGATTCTGTCGATATTTTTAACATTGCCCCTGTGTTTATTGGAGGAATGACATCTGCTAGAAAAGCAGCTGATGCAGCTGGTGTAGCGGGGAAAAGTGTACTCATCGGCACAACTCAAGAATTGTCAATTGGCACGACAGCGATGTCTTATTTCGGCTCAACGCTGGACAATTTAAACTACATTTCAGATCCGACAGGACCAGAGCTATACGTTGGTGATGTTGTAAAGACGAAAGTTCATTATGAAAACGGTTACCTTCATTTGCCGGATCGCTCTACAGTCGGTCTAGGGATGGAACTTGATTGGGATCAAATTGAGCAATATCGTGTGGAAACATTAAGTTGGGACGATGTTTCTGTACATCAACTCCAAGATCGTACCGGTCAAACACGTGTATAAACGGAGGAGGGATTGACGTCATGCCATCGTCTTCACGTAAGTTGGTTTTCATAACTTTAATGCTCATCACGCTCATTCTTACTGGATGCACCAGTGAGAATGAGGCGGCAGTATCTGAAGCAGCGATTGAAAGTTATCCAAGTCAAACCATTGAACTGTATGTACCGGCTTCACCAGGAGGACAATCTGATGCTGGAGCAAGAGTACTTGCCCGTCACATGGGAAAATACATGGACAGTGATTTCGTTATTGTTAATCAAGATGCTGCGGGTGGTGCACTCGCATTTGAAAATGTATTCCGTGCTCCTAGTGATGGCTACAAATTACTGTATTATCACCAAGCTCTTCATACGAGTTACGCGGTAGGCCAACTTGATTATCCTGCACTTGATATGCAACCAATTGGAACATTTGCCGGCATTAACCAAGTGTTTGTCACCCGAGCAGATGCGCCGTGGGATTCACTGAATGAACTTGTTGAAGTGGCGAGACAGGAACCGTATGGCGTGCTTTATGGCGGACAAATTGGAGGAACGACGCATTTTATGGGCGAGCAGCTCAGTCAAGTTACAGACGTTGATATTAAAGTGCTCGACGTTGGTGGAGAGTCCGATCGCATGACAGCACTACTCGGTGGACAGATTGATTTTGTATCGACGGGTATTGGGAATGCGATCAATTATGTGAACTCAGGAGACTTTAAAGCACTTGCCGTGCTCTCGGAAGAACGTGACCCTCTTGCACCTGACGTGCCGACAGCACTCGAGCAAGGGTACGACGTACAATTTCCGATCGTTCACACACTGTATGGTCCTTCTGGATTGCCAGATGAAATTGTCGAGCAATGGAACGAAGCTACCGCCCTACTTGCAGAAGATGAAGAGTACATCGAGGATCTTGCGACTACCTTCCAAAATCATGTGCTTATGGATCATGTTGAAGCGGCCACGTATAACGAAGAAGAGCTAAAAAAAGCAGAGGACATAGCAGAACAGTTATTTACCGATGACTAAGGTAAGGGGGATTGGAATGACAAAAAAAGACCGTTGGATTGGCCTTGGTGTACTCGGTGTTGGCATTTATATGATATTGGAAACGCTTACAATGAATTATATGAATCTTATGGATGACCCAGGTCCTGTCTTGCTGCCACGAGTCGTCGGAAGTGCTCTTGCACTTTGCGGGGCAGGACTAGTAATTGGAGGAATCAAAGCGACACCTAAAGAAGAGAAGACACCCGAAAAGAAAGCAATGGAAAGAAAGATGTTCACAGTTTTTGGTGCTTTAGTTGTTTATGCAGTCGCATTTCCCATTCTAGGCTACTTGCTTAGTACCTTTCTCTTTTTAGTCGGTACAATGCTTTATTTAGCGAACAAAAGAACAGGTGCACACACGATCAAAGTGGGTGTTGCATCAGCAGCACTTACTTTTGCATTATATTGGATATTCACGGAATACTTAGATGTTATTTTACCAAGTGGATGGTTCGTATAGGAGGTGTAGGGAATGGATGTATTATTGCAAAGTATGAGTAGTATGTTTACGCCGATGGTTATTGTTCTCATGATTCTGGGTGTGTTTATCGGTCTCATCTTCGGCACGGTTCCAGGATTAACATCAACGATGGGCATGGCCTTGTTTGTTCCATTTACGTTTACACTCGAACCGGTTCAAGGGATCAGTTTCCTAATTTGTCTTCATCTTGGTGGCGTTTCAGGTGGGCTTGTTGCCTCCACCTTGCTAGGTATTCCCGGTACACCATCGTCCATTGCGACAACATTTGACGCGTACCCAATGGCGAAAAACGGTCAGCCCGTTCGTGCACTTGGTATTGGTGTCATTGCATCTTTAGTTGGGGGAATTCTAAGCTTTATTGCTCTAGCGACGATTTCTCCTATTATTTCAAGGTTTGCCGTACAAATGGGTCCTTTTGAATTTTTCGCACTCATCTTCTTTGCTTTATCTTTACTCGCTGTGCTAGCGCAAGGCAGTATGCTAAAAGGCATCACTGCGGGATTTATTGGACTGGCGATTGGTATGGTCGGTTTTGCCCCTGTTGATGGCCTTGAAAGATATACATTTGGTGTTTTAGAGCTTAAAGGTGGCATCGCTTTACTGCCTCTTATTATGGGACTATTTGCGATTGCACAAATCCTATCAGAAATTCGCGCTGGAGATAAGAGACAGGAAATGAACTTTAAGGTAAAAGGCATCGGCATAAAGATGGCGGAATTTTTCGCGAATAAATGGAACCTGTTGCGCTCTTCGGTGATTGGAATTGCCTTTGGGATTTTACCTGGCCTTGGAAGTGGGACGAGTAACCTTGTTGCTTATGCTCAGACAAAACAAGCTGCGAAGGACAAAGAGAAATTTGGAAAAGGGGCTCCAGAAGGTATCTATGCCTCGGAGTCGGCGAACACAGCAGCGGTTGGTGGATCTTTGATTCCGATGCTTACCCTTGGTATCCCTGGAGACACTGTAACTGCAATATTACTCGGTGGATTTATGATCCACGGTATTCAGCCTGGACCTTTGTTTTTCGCTGAAAATCGAGATATTGTAAATGTTGTATTTATTGCATTCTTTGTAGCCATTTTCCTTGTGCTACTTTTCCAGTTATTCGCCATGAGGTTCTTCACCCGTGTTCTAATGGTTCCAAAAGAATATCTCTTTCCTGTCATTCTCGTCTTATGTTTTATCGGGGCGTTTGCAACGAATTCATCCTCATTTGATATTGGTGTGATGCTTTTCTTCGGAGTGATTGGGTACATACTGCTACGAAGTGGTTTCCCAATAGCTCCGCTCATATTAGGGTTTATTTTAGGTCCTTTGCTAGAGACTTATTTACGCAGGGCTCTCATGTCGACTGGGGAAGTGACAGAATTCTTTACACGTCCGTTCTCGGCAATATTTATTTTGATTGGCATTGCTTGTGCGGTGTACACACTCGTAAATGAAATTCGTTCCAAGAGAAGTAAGCAAGCATCTAGTGTTGGTATGTAAATAACAAGGCCATGAACATCTGATCATGGCCTTGTTAAATAATGGACCGTCATTCCTTCACAAAATCAACGGCAAAGGTTGCGCTTGCCCCCATGAAGCGATGCAGCCGATCGTTTCGGTGAGTGATAGCTGGTCGGTGTTAAAGTTGAACGTAATCACGCACGGTTCAAAGCCGTCATATTGGACGGTGTAGGTCAGCAGTATCGACACCTCGTTCGACGGTACCGCCATCGCTCGTACCGATTGCAGCCACGCCGCCCATTGACAGTACGGTTTCAAATTCAAACGATGTGTCAGTCACGTTCCAAATATTCATGTTCCCGAAATTGCTCACCCATGTCCCTTCAATTGTCGGAGGGGCGGCTTCAAACTGGTCTTCAACGGCTTCCTCTGCGCTAGTATCCGTATCAGAAAAAATGCTCGTCGGTATATCATGCATCACTGGCTCAGCGCCTTCTGTGTATCCATAAATTCCGCGCTCGGCACTTACGGCGACGAAAATTGTCTCGCCCGCGTCTTCGAACTCACCAAGCACTTCGGCATCGGATGGTTTTTAGCAATATAGTTTTCAAATTCTTCCAGACTCACTGAAATTGATCCCAAATCTTCCTCATAATTATACCCTGCAAATACCCACGCATCATCCTGAGCTTCGAACATGAGAATGGCCTTTCCTGGCGCAACGGGACCCGTGCCAAACGTATAGTAGGATACCGACAACTCTTCCTCATTTACATCATGCACGTCGGTCGCAATGAGCGCCTCAGCACGGTCCAACCCTTGGTGCCCGTGGGCGAACGCCTCCTCAAAGCGGCCAACTTCTACCCAATCCGTATACGTCTCATCCAAAAAGTAAGGCTGTATTTCCTCGTCCAAAACGTCGTAATCAATCGGCTCCAACGTGCCTTCTAAGTAAGGATCTATCCAATTGTGCTCTTCTGCGAGAGCGTACAGTTCGGTAACTAAACGATCATACACGTCGAGTGCATCATCCATATGTTCTTCCGGGGTACGTTCAACTGGCTCTTCTTCGACTTCTTCAACCTCGAGTTTTTCGACCGCACTTGCGGTATCTTCTTCGAGCTCAGCATCAACCGAACAACCGGCAAGCACGAGTGAAGCTGTGAAAATGGCGACGATTCCACAAGAGTTTCTTCGTAGTTGTTTTTTCATAGATGTTCTCCCTACATTTGAATAATATGTATCATGAATATGACATAATACCCACATATATGCAACAATACATAAAAAAGACACGCCGAAGCGTGCCTAATCTTTGAGTAATGCCCAAACCAATGAGCCTACCCAGCCAAGAAACGTCCATCCTGCTAATAGATTCAAAACAAGAATCGCAATCTTGTTCTGCTTGTTTCTTGCAAAAGCAATAATAGTCGGTACGAAATAGACCGCAACCCCTACGAGGGCACCGATCGCAAGTAATAGGAATAGAAAAATTTCCATCGTGTCACTCCTTCACTTATTATTTCGGCGGAAAGAAAAGGATTTCCAGCCCAAATCTCGAAATGAATAAATGAAGAACAGGTCGGAACGTTTTGTCGAAAAAGGAATCTTTTTGCAACCTTTTGTCAGGAGTCTTGAAAACTACGATAAATTTCTCATTCCATTTCCTAGTAATTTTCAGTATGATATTCCATAAGGAAACCATAGAAAAAGTTTAAAAGATTCCTTTGTGGTTTCTTTTGACAAATATGAACGATAAAAGGAGAGCTGATTGATGCTAATCGCAGCCGATCTAGGAAACTCAGAAACAAAGGTATACATGGATGACGTCTTTATGAAACAGCCGTCAGTTATTAAACGACTTTTCTCTAAACCAGAAAACCAAGAACAAGATGTTGAGAAATCGATGATGAACCTCGACGAAGAATTACTCGTCAACGTTTCTTCCACGTCGATTCGACATGACGGACTGTTCATGATCGGCAAGCGCGCAAGCCGCTCGTCTGATGTCGAGAACATGAACATTAAACTCGGCAACAAGTACAAGCATGACTTACCGATCGTCGTGCTGCTCGGCATGGTCGCAAGCCACGAAGTGACGAACCACTACAACGAGAAGAACGAATTGCCATCCTTCCTTGAGGTGAACGCCAAACTATCAACGGCAATCCCTGCAAGTGAGCATACGAACGAGAAAGCAGACAAGCTTCGCTCGAGATTGAGTGACCATAAGCATAACGTCACGCTTCACGTTGGCGAGCAACAAGTCAACCTCGTCGTATCTTTTGACGAAGTAAATGTGACGCAAGAAGGGATTCCAGCGCTGTATGCACTAAGAGGAGCAAATAGCGATATTTTAAGTGACTACGCGAGTCTGTATAGCTACAATGGTTCTCAAGAGAAACTAGACAAGTTCCCGAAAAAGCTTGCTGAGAAAAATATCGTCCACGTCGATATTGGGGATGGTACCACTGAATTTAATTATACAGAAAAACTAAATCCAGTCCTTGATTTGAGTGACGGTCAGCGTTTTGGTGTCGGTCATGCGACGCAAGAGGCGATTCGTCTTTTGAAGGCGGAAGTTGGCGGATATTTGGAGTTAAATCGTCAGCAGTTCATGGACATTCACCGCGACCGCAACAATACGCTCCATAAAGATGCGGTGCAGAAGCTCCGCGAAGCGAAGTATACGCAGTCTCGGTTGTTGCTTGAGGCGGTTCAGGAGAAAGTGTTGCAAACGGCGGGTCGTGTGAATTACATCATGGTATATGGTGGCGGCAGCATTCAGTTTAAGCAAGAGTTGTACGAAGATCTCGTTGATTTTGCTGAAGATGCGAAGCTTGAAGTCATTTGGGTGCCGGAGCAATTTGCGATTAACATGAACGTTGATGGTTTGAAGATTCTCAACGAAAAAGTACTCTATGTATAGGATGTGATTCCGGATGAGAAACAGTTATACATGGAAGCTGAACAAAGAAGAGAACGCTGAAAAGATCAATGAGTGGCTAGATTCCCAGAAGAACATCCGCGACTCGTTGTCCTTTGCCGTGCAGCTCATGCAGCAGCACCTCGGCAACGTTGACATTCGCAGCTTTGAGAACGCCAATGAATTGATGAGGCTCTTCCAAGAAGCCCAAAGTGCCCAACCGCAAGCCGAAAAAGAAACCGCCGCTGCGAGTGACTCCGCTCGTCCCGACCGCCGCCACATCCCGTCGCCATTCGAAGAAGAAGACGACGATTGGGCCGGCGTCATCGACAAAGGCGCCTTATTCGGAAGAAAATAATCATCAGACGCCCCGCACACGTTGCGGGGCGTTTTTGTGCGTGGCGGGGTGCGGTTGAATCTGCGCGCAAGTTTCGGGAAAAGAGCGCTAATACCGTTGAAACGCGCCAACTAGATCGCACAACGCGTCAACTGGAGCGCAGAATGGCCTGTGCGCGCGCCCTGGCGTCGCGCAACGCTCTCGGCTGAAGAATTGAGGGTTCTTGATGTATGCAAAGATCTTTGTAGCATTGAGAAGGAAACGTATAAAAGCAATTAAAGTTATGCTCGCGAAAAAATTATCATAGTTTCATAGATTTTAATGACCACTATAGGTCATTGGTTTTTTGCGATCTATATAATTTGAACTAAAGAATTTCTTCACAAACCAATGCTAGACCAACCGTTAAAGGCTAAAATTCATCGACTTTGAGGTCGATCTTTATTGTTTACAATAGACGTAGCAAGGATGGGGATCTACTGCTATTGACCTCCAAAGTGTACGGATCGAGTTGAAATGCCAATATTGAGAGACACCAGTTCAGTAACGTCGCTAATTCACTACTTTTGCTTGGAACGAAAGGCGGATGCTTACACTCCACAGTATAAGTGCAACATCGGCGGCCAGAATACGCCCGCCGTGTTTTCTATGCACTCCAGAGTATAAGTGCGACATCACGTTTCTGCCTCCTGGCTACGGTGTGTGGAAAGAAGTCCAAATGCTCCATATATCCATATTTGTGACATTTGAGAAAGAAAATCATGATTTTACACGTGAATGCGCACATAAACGTAGTCAACTGTCACAAATATCGCGATTTGTGACAGTTGACTACTGAAAGTGCCCTGTTTGAGGTTGGATTGTCACATACGTGACCGGCCATCACATGTTTGTGCCAGGCAGTGCGCCTTGGTTACAACTTTTTACCCTTCGGCAAACGTTGTTCTTGTTGCCCGCAACCCTTGCAGTGACGAGCAACAATCGGCAACGAGATGAATTTCAACAGACACTATGCAAGCACTCACCCGCAAAGACCCCTCTCGGTCATCCGATTCAGTGAATTTCTTTAGTTCAACTTATATAGGTGGTCTTTGGGTTTTGCAACTTATGCTTAGTTATTTTAAGTGCAGAGACAATGAAACGCCATGCATACGCATACGTTGTGTCTTACTAAAGAATTTATTTATCAATCAATTATAAATTGATCTTAAATTATAATTGTAATAAAATTTATAATGTGAGGGTATACTAAAAGGAAGAATTAGTATGGTTACGGCGGTGAATTTAGTGGAACGTAAAATTACAAATGTTGGTAAGTTGGATGGAGTAACATTGCCTCAAGAAGTATTAAAACACATGAATGCGAAACGTGGTGACCGTTTGTCGTTTCAATTAAATGATGATGGATCGATTACTCTTTCGAAAAAGGCATCATTAGAACACTTAGACTTTGTTGATGATGAAGACTTTGTGGAAGGTTTAAATAAGGCGTTAAATCAATACGAAGATGGTTACAAAGAGCTAGTGGATCGATAGGATGTCGACTAAGTATTTAACAGCCAAGGAAGTCATCTATTTGAACGCGGTGCAAGTAAAGAAGTTTTCAACAGGTGAATCAATCAAGGTTCTCTACCCGGATTTACTTGATTCAGCACTGAGTAGGCCAAAGCAATCTGTGTTGGGTGAGGATGATTATAAAAGTATCTATGCTAAGGCAGCGGCACTCTATCAGAGTATCGCTCAAAATCATTGTTTTGCCTCTGCAAACAAAAGGACTTCTCACTTGGCTACCTTCATGTTTCTGTACAAGAATGGGTATGAGTTAAAGACAAGTAATCAAGAAATGGTTGATTTCACATTGAAAATTGTACACCATGACGTGAATCTTGATGAGATTATTGATTGGATTAAAATGAACTCAATACGATTTATAAAATAACGATTGGTATGTCAGAATAAAAGGTAGTGAATGAAATGAATGAAGTTTTAGCCAAAGCAACGAATTTAAAAGAAGTGTTAGACCAAAAACGGCCAATGAATGTGAACACGTTACATTCGTTACAAAAAGATTATATCCTTCGCAGCACCTATCACAGCAATGCAATTGAAGGAAACACGTTAACGCTAAATGAGACGAAAGCGATATTAGAGGATGGCATCACCATTGGTGGGGGAAAATCCCTGAGAGAACACTTAGAGGTCATTAACCATCGAGATGCGATTCTGTATATGGAGAGTATCACAAACAATCAAATCTCGGAGCGAGACATTCGGAATCTTCATGCGATTATCTTGCGAGGCATTCATGAAAGTGCGGGTTCCTATCGGAGTGAAGAGGTTTTGATTCAAGGCGCTTCGCATAAAGTCACACCTTCTTATTTAATCAAAGAACACATAAGCGATTTATTAGATTGGTATGAAACATCGATCGCCCATTCTGAACACCCCATTGTAAGAGCAGCCAAGTTACACAGCAAGTTCGTAAATGTGCATCCCTTTTTGGATGGAAATGGACGCACAGGGCGTTTGATTATGAATTTAGAATTAGTGCGCTGCGGGTATTTGCCAATTATTATCGAAGTCGAAGCGCGACAAGATACTATGATGCGTTAGATGTAGCAGGTGCTAAAGCTGATTTCAGCAAAATTATTGACTATATTACGAAGCGAGAAGTTAGAGCTTTAGAAATTTACCTTAACTATACTAAGCAAAGGATGTAAGGAAACTGAGAGTGGCTTATTACTCCCACCAGTGGTTGCACACTGATAGGCAATATTAGAGGGAAAGGGTTTCACCAAAGACGGTGGTGTACTTATCCTCTATTTCTAGAACGAAATGTAGTTACCACAACTTTAGGCGGTGGGGTGACTACTTTTTTCTGTTTTCGTCATTATTTTGGTTTCTTGAGATCGTATATACTAAAGCTTCAACAGCTAGAGCTAAGAACAATGCTTCATACAGACCTGAAAAAGAAGATGTAAACCACCGCCCAAATGAAAATACTTCCTTGTGTTCTATTATAGTTCATGTATACAAGTCTCGATCGACCAGTTGGTCTTTTGGTTCGGCAACTGCAATCATTTTCGCAGTAATGTAACCCTCGACCATCTCTTCTTTATACAAAAATTGTAGGATCTGCTTGGTTACAACGGTATGTAGGCTCACGTCTTTGGTGAACCACCTCCCGCTGGCTTCCCCCCCCATCCCCGCCCAACAATTAACTCAAGTTTGACTCGATCAACTCAGATGTGAATTGCCAAGCGGAAGAACGGATGGATATCGTTGATGTTCTTGGCTTGGCATCTTTCTTGCACGTTCTTAATGTATGGAGGTGTCGATGTGAAGCGTTGCAGGTTGTGGCTATCAAAGGAAGAGGTTGATCGTGATCGACTGCGAGGGAAGATGGTGATCATTATTGATGCGTTGCTTGCGACGACGACGCTGATTACGATGATGGAGCGCGGGGCTAAACGTATGTACCCGGTTGATTCACTAGAGGAGGCCGATCAAGTCCGAACGTCGCTAGCTCCTTCGATTCACGCAATCCGTGGTGGGGAACAAGGTGGGTTTCGTGTGAACGGATTTGAGCTCGGTCATCTCCCGACAGAATATCCCGAAGATGTGGTCGCGGATGCACACATTATTTTTTTATCAACGAATGGTACGAAAGCAATTCGTAGGACGGACGCGGCATCCAAGCGGTTGCTGTGCAGTTTCCGGAATGTGCATAAGGTGGCGGAGTATGTGCAGGCGGTGAACCCGGAAGAGGTGGTGATCGTTTGTTCTGGTGCGAGCGGTCATTTCTCAATGGAGGATTATTTGTGTGCTGCCCGGTTTCTCGAGCTGTTAGACCTTGAAAATGTGAAGCTAGATGATGCGAGTATTCTTGCGACGCACACTCGTTATACCGATCGGGAGATTGCCGCACTCGTTTCGAAGAGTCGCATCGGTCGTTCGATGGTGAGAGGAAATCTTCAGGAGCTGCTCGATTTCGTGCTCGGCTTTCGGACGCAGTCGCTTCTCGTTGAAGTAACGAATGAGGGGACGTTATCTGTTTTAGAAGAGGGAGGAATTGTACATGAGTGCGCAGAATGAGACTATTGCGGTTCGCCCGGGAGAAGGGTTGGACGTGTCGGCGTTATCCAACTTTCTTACAGGTGCATTCGACAAATTTCCGGCGGATGAACCGCTCGTAGTGAAGCAGTTTCCGGCAGGGGCTTCAAACCTTACGTACTTGCTTGAGTGCGGTTCGTTTGAAGCAGTGCTCAGGCGACCGCCGTTCGGCCCATTGCCAGCAAAAGGTCACGATATGAAACGTGAATATCAATTCTTGAAAGCGCTATCACCAGTCTTTTCTTATGCACCTAAACCATTTGTTATAGGGGAAGACACAGAGGTGATGGATGCGACCTTTTATGTGATGGAACGAAAGCGCGGCGTTGTCGTCGACAAGAGAACATCAGGTGTCCAGCCAACGGCGGAACAAGCGCGGAACATATCGGAAATGTTTGTACGGCTGTTAGCGGATTTGCATCGGGTTGATCCAACTTCAGCTGGTTTGGATGCTTTCGGCCGTCCGGAAGGCTTTATGGAACGTCAAGTGAAGAGTTGGATCCAACGGTTTGAGCGAGTGAAAGCCGAGGATGAACCGGGATATGAGAGGCTGAAGGAATGGATGCTCGCAAACATCGTAACGAGCAGTGAAGCGACGGTCATTCACAATGATTTAAAGCTGAACAATTTGCTCTTTTCTACGGATTTGAGTGGCATCGAGGCTGTCGTTGATTGGGAAATGGCGACCGTGGGTGACCCGTTATTTGACCTTGGGGTAGCGCTTAGTTACTGGACAGAGGCGGGGGACTCGCCTCGGTTGCAAAATGGGTTTAAGTCGGTGACGACGAATGAAGGGTTTTTCACACGAAATCAATTCATTGAGCGATACGAGCAGTTAACAGGCAGAAATTGCGATGATATTTTATTTTATCAAGTGTTTGCGTACTTTAAGCTAGCAGTTATCGTTCAGCAAATCTACTATCGTTGGAAAGTGGGTCAAACCGAGGATGAGCGATTTAAGATGTACGGTCCGATGGCAGGTGAGCTGATCAAGCAAGCGGTCTACATGATGGAAGGGGAGAAGAAGCTTGAATTTTGAGTATAGTGACAACGTCCAACAGCTGCAAAGCGATGTGCGGACATTCATTGAACACTACGTGTTACCAAATGAAAAGGTGTATGCCAATCAGCTAAACGAGGCTTCGTCTCGGTGGTTGGTACCGCCGGTCATTGAAGAATTGAAGAAAGAAGCACAATCAGCACGGCTTTGGAATTTGTTTCTTCCTGAATCTGAATACGGTGCGGGCCTTACGAATGTTGAATATGCGCCGTTATGCGAAGAGATGGGCGAACGAGTATCGGGCCAGAAGTGTTTAATTGTTCGGCACCGGACACAGGCAACATGGAGACGCTTGTCCGTTATGGAAATGAAACGCAAAAGGAGCAGTGGCTCCAACCGCTCTTAGCGGGTGAGATTCGTTCAGCATTTGCGATGACTGAACCCGACGTGGCGTCCTCGGATGCGACGAACATTGAGACGCGTATGGAGCGCGTTGGTGAAGAGTATGTGATCAACGGGCGGAAATGGTGGACGTCTGGCATTATGGATCCGCGCTGTGATGTCCTTATCGTGATGGGGAAAACCGATCCGTTCGGTCCGACGTACACGTCACAGTCGATGATTTTAGTTCCGAGGAATACACCGGGCATTACCGTTCAGCGACATCTGCCGGTGTTTGGTTACGACGATGCTCCCCACGGACACGGGGAAGTGACGTTTGACAATGTGCGCGTGCCTAAAGAGAACATGCTTTGGGATGTGGGCAAAGGATTTGCGATTGCCCAAGGTCGTCTCGGACCCGGTCGAATTCATCATTGCATGCGTCTCATCGGTTTGGCGGAACGGTCGTTGGAATATATGTGCGATCGTGTGTATGCGAGGTCTCCGTTTGGAAAGCCACTCGCAGAGCAAGGTGTCGTACAAGAGTGGATTGCTGATTCACGAATAGAGATTGAACAGGCTCGATTGCTCACACTAAAAGCGGCGCACATGATGGATACGGTCGGAAACAAACAAGGGAAAAAAGAGATTAGCATGATCAAGGTCGTTGCACCGAACATGGCACTGCGTGTTATTGATCGGGCAATTCAAACGCACGGGGGTGCAGGTGTGAGCGATGACTTCCCGCTGGCAAAAGCGTGGGCAGGAGCAAGAACGCTTCGTTTAGCGGATGGTCCTGATGAAGTGCATCGACGTGCCATTGCCCGGCAAGAATTAAAGCCATATCGCGTGAAGGAGGAGGCAGCAAAATGAGTGTGATGAATTTGTTTGACCTTAAAGGAAAAGTGGCGATTATTACTGGTGGTGGTCGTGGACTTGGTGAAGGAATGGCAGAAGCATTATCTGAAGCTGGTGCAACGGTTGTACTTTGTTCTCGCAAGGTAGAAGCTTGCGAAGAAGTGAAAAAACGAATCGAAGAAAAGGGCGGGAAAGCAAAGGCGCACGCTTTAGACGTCACCGACGCGGAACAAGTGGAGCGTGTCGTCGCGGCTGTTCAGGAAGAGTACGGGCACATCGATATTCTCGTCAATAACAGCGGCACATCTTGGGTGGCTATCCCCCTGAAGAAATGCCGATTGATAAGTTCCAAAAGGTTGTAAACGTCAATTTAGTCGGTGCGTTCATCATGACACAAGCAGTTGGAAAACGAATGATCGCCGCTGGGACGAAAGGGCGAATTGTAAACATTGCCTCAATTGCAGGTTTTCGTGGCTCGAAGCCTGAAGTGATGCAGGCGATTGGGTATAACAGCAGCAAAGGCGGATTAATTACGATGACGAAAGACTTCGCTGTTAACTGGGGCAAATACGGCATTACCGTCAACGGCATCGCCCCTGGGTTTATTCCGACGAAGATGACGAAAGACGTGATCGCGCCAATTGAAGACAAAATGATTGCAAACGTACCGGTCGGCCGTCTCGGTCAAATCCAAGATATGCAAGGGGCTGTCTTATATTTGGCATCCGACGCCGCCTCATTCATGACGGGCCAGATGTTGATACTTGACGGTGGTGTCCTCTCACAATAAAGGGTTACCATGCAAAAAAAGGCGGCGTTGTTCACGACAACCGCCGCCTAAGCTCGATTTAACAAACCTCTTTCCTCCCCTCTGATTTCTAAAATGTGCAGGAATTCCATGTGTAAAGGGAGTAAAATACATAGACGGGGAGGCGATCAATGATGAAGACAAACCATTACATAGTCGTTATTTTGGCGATGATTTTGACAGGGTGCGGGATGGGTGGTGCGGAGAGTGGGCCAGCGGAGCCTGATGTGGAGATTACCGCTTCGGTTGAAGATCAGACGTATACGCTTGAAGACACGCTCGCGATCCACACCCGAGTAGAGAACGTTTCAGATGAGCCAATTGAATATACGAGCGGCAGTTGTGATCATCACCCGACGTTAGAGATGGGGGACCTGGGGTATTTTTTCGAAGGTGATTACGGGGAAGAAGGCATGCCGGTCTGTACGATGGAGCTCCGCTATCTCGAATTGGCGAGTGGGGAAGTACTGGAACATACATACACATTTAACGGCCGACGATTTTTAGATGATCCGCGGATTTATCAAGACGATGAGCTATCATTTACTGTTGCATTTAACGACGAATCGATTCGTGAACTGATTGACTTGGATATCAAACCGACCGATTTGGACCGGGTATCACTCACACGTACCTTTCAAATGATTGAAGAGCATGAAACCTTTCAAGCGTACCTTGGCGAACACGACCTATCTGCTCCCGCTGAGGAAAACTTGACGGTCGCAAACGAACAGTATGACCATACCCACGTTGTTTATGAGCTTCAGTTGGATGAACAGACTTCATTTATCATCCGTGTAAACGCTGACGAAAATGAGATTCACCACATTTCATATGAACATTCTGATGGGGAAACCGTTTCATTTGGCGACGTGTACACGACAACATTGACGAAAGAAATGGAGAACACGTATATGTCGAAAGGAGATGAACGCTTGACTGCGCTCGTAGAGCTTTACGAAGACGCACAAGACGAATGGGAAGAGTTCATTGATGAATACGATGCAAAAGCGGACCAAGGAATGGTGAGCGTATCCGCTGTGAATTACGTTAAGATGTCCCAAGATGAGCGCGTGCAACACATCCAGTCGATGGAGCACTCAGGCTTAGTCGTACCTTATACAGAGGGGGATGAATGAGGTGGAGCGTTGCTTTGCTCATGTTGTGACCGATATGAACGGTGAAATTGTCCAAGCGAACGACGTGTTCTATGAATGGTTCGACGTTGCTGAGCCTTCTGTGAGAGGCGAACTCCTGTTGCACTTATATGCTACCCGGTCGCGTGAACAACCTGTCCAGTTCGATGGCACACGCTATCGCACTTTGACGTTTCTTAAAGACGAGGACGGTCTGTTTTCTCACCTTATATTTCAAGATGATTTGTTCTTTGATTTGTACAATGTGGTGGAGCGGTCGTATGATGGCATTTCTATGACGGATGTGCACGGGGTGACGAAGCTGGTGAATGGTGCGGTGGAACGATATACCGGCATTCCGCGTGAGTATTTTCTCGGGAAAAGTGCGGATCGCTTGGTGACGCGAGGGTTCTTGCAGGAATCGGTCACGGCAAAAGTGCTGGCTGAGCGCAAGCCGGTTACGGTTTTTCAAGGTGGGACGAATGATCAACAAATTGTGATGACAGGCTCGCCGCTGTTTAATGACACGGGTGAGATTCAGCAGGTGGTCATTAATTTTCGCGATATTAGTGAGTTGGTGTATTTGTACCAGCAACATTTGCAAGAGAAGCAAGTGAATGATTATAGTGGCGAACGTGCGGAGCATCAAGATGTAGAAATGCAGCAAATTTCATCGATGGTGAAACGTGTCGCGAATGTGGATGCGACGGTGTTGTTTATGGGAGAGACTGGCGTTGGAAAAGATGTGTTTGCAACGGAACTTTATGAAAGAAGCCGCCGTTCTGAACATGGTGATTTCATTAAGGTGAATTGTGGAGCGATTCCGATGGACCTTTTGGAGTCTGAACTGTTTGGCTATGAAGATGGTGCATTTTCAGGGGCGAAGCGTAAAGGGAAGCCAGGCATGTTTGAGTTGGCAGACAAGGGCGTGTTATTTCTAGATGAAGTAGGGGAGTTGCCGAGCACGTTACAAGTGAAGTTGTTGCGTGTGTTGCAAGATGGAGAAATTCGTAGATTGGTGGTACGAAAACGAAGTTTGTAGATGTGCGCATTGTCTCGGCAACGAACCAGAATTTACGAGAGATGGTGAAAGACGGTACGTTTCGAGAAGATTTATATTACCGGCTAAATGTGTTGCCGATTAAGATTCCACCGCTTAGGGAGCGAAAGAATGATATTGATTGGTTCGCTCAACATTTTATGGATCAATACAGCCGGAAATATCGGGTAGAAAAAACGTATTCAGAAGACTTCAAGATATGGATGCGAGCGTACCATTGGCCGGGCAATATACGTGAATTGGCGAATCTGATTCAGCGCCTCGTCATTACGGTGCCAGACATGATGATCGATGTTCGTCATTTGCCAGCGGACTACGCTAAGCCTGTTCAAGATGGCGGGGATAACTTATTAAAGAGAGCGGCGGAAAATGCAGAGCGGGAGTTGCTAGAAAGGACGTTCGCGGAGCATAAGACGACGTATGAGGTCGCCCGCGCTTTAAATTCTAGTCAGGCTACGGTGGCGCGTAAAATGAAAAACTACGGGATTAACGTATAACAAGACGTACCTACACGACGATGGGTGCGTTTTTGTTTTGCACGCTTCATCATTCCCTGCAACTCATACTTGGATTCGCATAACTCATATTTGAATTGGTACGTTGGCGGGATGTCCGAACCGCGGGAGTTTCAGGTTGGCATGAGTGTTGCAATATAAAAAGTAAGCGCTTACAAATGATGATTGGAGGTTTTTGTATGGGAAATGAGTTTGTGTACGAAGACATCACGATTCCTGAGATGTCAATGCCTGAGCTTTTGCATGAAAGCGTGGCGAAGCATAATGGAAAACCGGCGATGACCTTTGCCGGAGTCGAGACGACGTATTCAGAGCTGCTGGACCGGGTCCAGCGTGTCGCAAAAGGGTTAAAAAATCGAGGTGTATCCCGCGGTGACCACGTCGCGCTCATGTTGCCGAACTGCCCACAATATCCAATCAGTTATTATGCGACGTTGTATCTCGGTGCTGTCGTTGTGCAAGTAAACCCGATGTATCAGCCCGATGAGTTGCAACACGTGCTTTCCGATGCGGACGTGAAATTGCTCATCGTTCTCGACGATTTACAGCCAGTGTATGAAGCGATTAAAAGTGAGACTGGAGTAAAAGAAGTAATTTCTGTGTCACTGACAACAGCTTCTTCCTTTGATGAGTTGACCCAAGAGGAACCGATAGAAGACGGCCCGGTCATAATTAACCCGAAACAGGATGCCGCGGTTATTCAATATACTGGTGGGACGACAGGGCGTTCAAAGGGTGCTGTCCTCACCCACTTCAACATCGTTGCCAATACGTTGCAATCTTCTGCCACTCAAACCGTTCAACAAAATGTAGGGAACGAAAAGGTTTTGACTGTGATCCCGCTCTTTCACGTCTACGGCATGACGAGTGCGATGAGTCTGACGTTCTATCGCGGCGCTAACATGCTCTTACTTCCGCGTTTCGATGTAGAGCAAGTCGTGGCCATGATCGAGACCGAGAAACCGACGAGTTTTCCAGGCGTGCCGACGATGTATATGGCATTGCTTCAGTATTATCAAAGGAAACCGTTTGATCTCTCTTCCTTATCGGTGTTTACGAGTGGCTCGGCGCCGCTGCCGGTTGAGGTGATCAAGAAAGTGAATGGATTAACGACATCGCCGGTGCTAGAAGGGTTTGGTTTATCAGAGGCGTCGCCAGTTACGCATCGAAATCCGCTGGACGGGATGCAAAAGACGGGGAGTATCGGGGTGCCGATTCCGAATACGAAATCGAAAATCGTTGACATCGCTACGGGTGCGGTTGACTTGCCGGCGGGTGAGGTCGGAGAGCTTGTTATTGCGGGTCCACAGATTATGAAGGAGTATTATAAACTGCCTGACGAGACGAGGAATGCGATTCGTGATGGCTGGTTGTATACCGGGGACTTAGCGAAGATGGACGAGGATGGCTATTTCTTCATTGTCGGTCGTAAGAAAGAGATGATTATTGCGAGTGGTTTTAATGTGTATCCGATTGAGGTGGAGGGTGTGATTTACAAGATTCCGGGTGTGCAGGAAGCGGCTGTGATTGGTGTGCTGATGCATACCGGGGCGAGACGGTGAAGGCTTTTGTTGTTAAGGATAAGGATGCGTTGCTTCGTGAGGAAGATATTGAATCGTATTGCAAAGAGAAGCTTGCGTCGTATAAAGTTCCAAAGGCGATTGAATTTCTAGAAGAGCTCCCGAAAACGGCCGTCGGCAAAATATTGAAGCGGGAATTGGTCCGCACAGAAAAGACGAAATAGTGAGGTGAGCGAATGGATGTTTTAGCTCAGCAACTGTTTAATGGACTAACGGTTGGAAGCGTTTACAGTTTGGTCGCACTTGGATTGACGCTTGTTTACGGCATTCTGCACATTCCAAACTTCGCTCACGGGGCATTGTATATGGTTGGCGGATACGTAACGCTCATGGCCATGGCGTTGTTAGGCATGCCGTATTTCGTCGCGATGGCGGTCTCGATCGTCGTCGTTGGAGCGATTGCGATGTTGATGGAGCGAATCGTCTTTCATCCACTCAGGCATTCCCCACCGATTCATGACAAGATTGCAGCCATCGGGATTTTATTATTTTTGGAGGCGCTCGTACAGTTCATATGGGGCGCTGAGTACCGGGCGATGTCGACGCCGTTTGCTGACACGGTTTCATTTTTAGGCATTACCGTGACGTGGCAGCGGGTGATGATTATCGTTGCGGCTGTCATTGCGATGCTATTGCTACAACTCTTCTTAAAGAAAACGATGGTCGGTTCAGCTATTGTTGCGATGTCGCAAAACCGTGAGGGCGCCTTTCTTGTTGGCATCAATGCAAATCGGGTAGCGATGCTTACGTTCTTCATTTCCGGAGCACTAGCTGCGATCGCTGCATCGATTGCTTCACCGATCAACCTCGTATATCCGGGGATGGGGCATCTCGTTATATTGAAAGCCTTTGTCATTATTATCATTGGTGGAATGGGGAGTGTGCCTGGGGCCATTGTTGACGGATATATTTTAGGCTTTTCAGAAAGTCTCGGGGCGACGTTCATATCGAGCGCATACAGTGATCTAATTGCCTTCTTGCTGCTCGTCATTATTTTGACGATCAGACCTCAAGGGTTATTTGTGAAAAAGGGGGCGCATTAAATGAAGACCGCACTGAAGAAACAGCGATTGCCTCTTTTCTTTCTAGGTGTTGCGTTGCTTTTCCCTTTATTTACAGATAATCAATATTTCATTTATGTGGTAGGGCTTTCGTTCATTTATGCAATTGCTGTGTTTGGGCTGAACTTAATTGGAGGTTATACTGGGCAACTGTCGCTTGCCCATGCTGGATTTTTCGCGATTGGGGCCTATTCACTCGGGTTGCTCACTGTTGATGGAGGCGTTCCGTATTGGCTCGCTTTTCTACTCGCTCTAATCATTACGACGGTTGCAGGTACCCTTGTCGCTCATCGCTCTGCGCACGAAAGAACATTTTTTCGCGATTTATACGCTCTGTGTTGGTTATATTATTTACCTCTTTATTTATGAATGGGATGCGCTCACGGGTGGGGTGCGTGGCTTAATCGGCATAGAAGGGTTTGCTCCGATTGGCATGCTCACCTTTAACAGCAGTACGTCGTCGTACTATCTCGTGCTCGTCTTTCTCGTTCTGACCGTCTTATTCATGAAGTTCTTAACCGAATCGATTGTCGGTCGGACGTATGTGGCGATCCGTAATTCTGAGGAATTGGCGCAAACGATTGGTATTAATACGATGAAGCAAAAGTTAATTTCCTTCGTGTTGTCTACATTTCTAGCGGGACTTGCCGGGGCGCTATATGCTTCATTCACACGTTTTATCGGACCCGATATTTCGTACACGATGATGATGTTTGACATGCTTACATTTGCGCTCGTAGGCGGGCTCGGTACGTTATTCGGTCCAGTCGTTGGTACGCTCTTAATCGTAATTTTGACGCAATCACTTCAATTTATGGAAGATTATCGGATGCTCATTTTCGGTCCGTTACTCGTTATGATTGTGATCTTCTATCCGCGTGGTCTTGTCGGTGGCTATCTCGTATGGAAGGCGAAGCGCGCGTATAAAAAGCGGCAACACGAGTTCGAGGAAAAAGGTTCCACATATGAGGGGGGAGATTAATGCTCATTGAAACGAGTGGACTGACAAAACAGTTTGGAGGGCTCACAGCTGTTAATGATGTGAACGTACGTATTGAAAAAGGGAAGATCACTGCCATCATCGGACCGAATGGCGCAGGGAAGTCAACATTATTCAACGTCATTAGCGGTTATCATGCAGCGACCGGAGGCACGATCCGATTCAACGGGGAGGACATTACGAAAAAGCGCCCGTACTCAATTGCCAAGCTCGGCGTCGCAAGAACGTTTCAAACGACCCATCTGTTTGAGACGGCATCGGTACTGGACAATGTCATTGTCGGTCACCGCCTGCGCACGAGTTCAACGGTATTTGATGCGATATTTCAGACACGAAGGCTCAAGCGTGAAGAAGAGAAGTGTCGCCAAACCGCTGAAGAAGTGTTGGACTTTGTTGAGCTGTCGGGGCAAGCCGACCGCCTCGTCCAAGATATTTCTCAAGAAGCCAAAAAGCGGGTTGCTGTTGCACTTGCACTTGCGACGGATCCAGAAATTGTGTTTCTGGATGAGCCAGCGGCTGGCATCAATCCTGATGAGACAGATGGTCTCGCGATGTTAATCCGAAAAATGGTCGATCGTGGGCTGACTGTCTGTCTAATTGAACATAAAATGCAGATGATTATGGGGCTTGCCGATCATATCGTTGTGCTAAACTACGGCAAAAAAATTGCGGAAGGGACGCCAGAAGAAATTCAGAATAATGAAACGGTCATTGAGGCGTACTTGGGAGGAGGTGCGTCTCATGCTGAAGCTACGTGATGTGTCGGTGCGTTACGGCATGTATGAAGCCCTCGCTGACGTTTCGCTTTCCGTAGCTAAAGGAGAGCTCGTTGTGTTGCTTGGCGCAAATGGGGCGGGAAAGAGTACGATTTTCAGAACCATTAGTGGTTTGAATAAGCCGACGCAAGGAGAGGTGACGCTTCACGAGAAATCGATTGGTGGTCGTTCGGCGAGTCGCCTCGTGAAGATGGGCATTGGGCACTGTCCAGAAGGAAGAAAGCTCTTTCCACAAATGAGTGTGTTTGAAAATCTAAAAATGGGTGCATACGCCGTTCGCAGAAACAAGAAAGCAACGAGCGATGTGCTCGCACAAGTGTATGAGCTCTTTCCAATCCTAAAAGAAAAACAAAAAGAGAACGCAGGATCTCTTAGCGGTGGACAGCAGCAAATGCTTGCGATTGGACGGTCACTCATGTCCCGGCCAAAAGTAGTGTTATTTGATGAACCGTCGATCGGACTTGCGCCATTAATTACAAAACAAGTGTTTGACGTGATTGAAGAGATCAACAAACAAGGAACGACGGTGTTGCTTGCTGAGCAGAATGCGAATGCCGCACTTCGGATTGCCGACCGTGGTTATGTCATTGAGAATGGTCGAATTGTGATTGAAGGCACTCGGGAACAGTTGCTGGAAAATGATGAAGTTCGAAAAGCCTATATTGGTGCGTAATTAAACGTTAAGGGGGCTGTTCAAAATGAAAAAAATCATGATGAGTGTAGGAGTGACAACGCTGTTGATTGCAAGTGCATGTGACGCTGACGAGACGATTGTATCTAATGGTGGTGAGGGTGATACGCCAGAAGCGGATGTAAACCCAGACGAGGAAGTGGAGCCTGAGGAAGTTATAGAAGCACAAGGAACCGAAGTGGTCAACATCGGCTACTCTGGACCTTTGTCAGGTGCGGCTGCTTTTTATGGAGATAACACATTGAGTGGGTTGTCGGTCGCTGTGAATGAGGTGAACAAAGCAGGAGGGTTTGAAGTAGGCGGGGAAATGTACTCGTTTAACCTCGTCAGCCTCGATGATCAATATTTACCGAACGAAGCGGGTGTGAATGCACGACGGTTATCGCAAGAGTACGACACACCAATTGTTTATATTCCACATAGTGGTGGGATTTACGCCTCACAAGTATTTAATGAAGATGAACAGTTCATGATTGGCGCTTACTCGAGTGAACCAGACCTTACTGACCAAGGAAATGATCTGACGTGGCGGATTCCCCCGACCTATGATCTCTACGCTCGACCCTTCTCTGAATATGCGATGGAGCGGTTTGGGAACCAGCTGGCAATGCTGCCCCCAAGTACCCAGTATGGAATGGACTGGGCAGAGGAGTTGGGACCGTTATGGGAAGAGATGGGCGGGGAAATCGTTTATGACGGTAGCATTGATTTCAGCCGCGAAACAGACTTCTTTACAACGATCACGAATGCGTTGAGTGATGATCCTGATGTGTTATTTGTTGGAGGATCTTCGGAGCCAACCGCTCAAGTAATGCAGCAAGCGAGAGAGCTCGGTTTTGAAGGTGGATTTATCGTCATGGACCAAGCAAAAATTGATGAAATTGAGCGAATTATTGGAGAGGGAAGTGAAGAAGTCATTGAAGGTGCAGTTGGCGTTCCTCCGCTCATCTACGACGTTCATGACGGCAATCAAATTTTCATCGACGATTATCAAGAGGAAATCGGAAGAGAGCCTGGTTCTGAGGCAGGTTATCATTATCTTTCGATCATGATTCTTAAAGAAGCGATGATTGCTGCAGGAACGGTTGAAGATGCCACCGAAATCATGGCTTCACTTAATGACGGGTTAAATAACGTACCGTCAGAACAGCTCGTTTATCGTGTAACCGACATTGACGAGCTCGGTGGAATGAATACAGAGTTACGTTTCTCATATGTAGAAGATGGAGAGATTCTTATTGTCGATCCTGAATAGTTACTTCAGAGGCTTTTAGATAGAAAAAGGGGAGATGAGTATGGAGAAACACAGTCCATTTTACGAACAGCTCGGTTTTCGTAGTGGGGTTTGTGATCCTGAAGGCGTCTATATGGAATTGACCATCAGTAATGAACATCTAAATAGAAATGGCTCACTACATGGAGCATACATGCCACGATGCTAGACAACGTTTTTGGCGCGACCATCCATCACTTAACGGGCTGCAAAAACGTGACGGTCACGTTGAACATTCACTATCTATCTCCGGTAAACAGCGGAACGATAACGGCTCGTTGTCAAGTGCTGCACATGGGTTACAAACTAGCAGCACTTGATGGCTTTATCCATGACGAAGATGGAAACCAAATTGCGAAGGGTAGCGGCACATTTAAGCTGCTAAGGGAGGGTGCAAATGTCTGAAGTTGTAATCGTTTCGGCCGGTCGCACGGCAATCGGTAAAAAAGGTGGTACGCTTTCCGAACTCGAACCTGCCGTGTACGGAGGCGCAGTCATTCAAGAAGCGCTCAATCGTGCAAGAGTAGAAGGGGAGGATGTTGATGACGTCATCTTTGGGAACTGTTTAAGCGGCGGTGGAAACCAAGCCCGTGTTTCAGCGCTAGAAGCGGGGCTTCCTTATACCGTTCCTGGATTAACGATTGATCGTCAATGCGGATCAGGCATTAACAGTGTGACACTCGCTGCGGAACGAATTGCTAGCGGGCACGGTGAGATCGTTGTAGCCGGTGGCACGGAAAGTATGTCATTGCGACCGCACTTGCTCAATGTTCACGGCCGTGAACCGACATTCTTTAAGCCGCGCCTCGCGCCAGAGGAAATCGGAAACCCACCGATGGGAATTACTGCAGAAAACTTAGCATTGAAGTATCGGATCAGCCGAGCAGAACAAGATGAGTTCGCGATCCGAAGCCAAGAGCGGATGGGTGAAGCACAGAAAAAAGGACGTTTCGACAGTCAAATCATAGCCATTGATGATTTCAGCGTTGATGAACATCCGCGACCAGACGTGACGCTAGCTAAGTTGTCGACGTTGCCTCCTGTCTTTAAAAAAGAGGGAACCGTGACGGCAGGCAACAGCTCAGGTGTGAATGACGGGGCGTCAGCACTCGTATTGATGAGCGGAAAGGAGGCTCGCCGTCGTGGCCTTAAGCCGATGGCTACCGTCAAAAATTGGGCGGTTGCTGGCGTTGATCCGAACATTATGGGCATCGGCCCAGTGCCCGCTGTCCAAAAAGTGTTGAAGCGTTCCGGAGAGACGCTCGTCAACATAGATCTCATAGAATGCAATGAAGCTTTCGCAGCCCAGACACTTGCTGTTGACCGCGAACTGGAGTTTGATCACGCCAAGCTGAACGTGAACGGCGGAGCGATTGCTCATGGACACCCAATTGCCGCAACGGAGGAATGCTTATCACGAAAATGGTCTATGAGTTGGAACGAAGAGAAGCGCGTCAAGGCTGATTACGGCATGCATTGGCGGCGGTCAAGGTATTGCTTTGCTCGTCGAAAGACAATAAAAATAAGGAGTGGGTACAGATGGATTTACGCCTGACGGAAGAACAGCGGATGGTGCAGTCAACGATTCGTAGGTTTGTGGAGAAAGAGCTCATGCCGCTAGAGAATGACGTTTTGAGAAACGAATTAGAAGGAAAACCAAGCCTTTCTGTTGAAAAGGTTAACGAGCTGCAGAAAAAAGCGAAAGATGCAGGATTTTGGGGAATTAATACGCCAGCCGAGTACGGCGGGGCAGACCTCGGGCAAATGATGCTCGCAATCGTCTTAATGGAAGTATCAAAGACGTTTGTGCCGTTTAGTTTCGGTGGATCAGCAGATATCATTTTGTATCGCGCCAACGATGCGCAAAAGGAGAAGTACTTACTCCCAACAATCGCAGGGGACAAAAAATCGTGTTTTGCTATAACCGAACCTGGTGCAGGATCTGATACTCAAAACATTAAGATGACGGCGTTCAAAGACGGAGATGAGTGGGTACTAAACGGTGAAAAGACGTTCATTACCGGCGGAAACGAGGCAGACTTCGTCATGGTAATTGCTATCACCGATCGCGAGTTGCACGAGCGTACCGGTCGCGAAGGGGTGACGTGCTTTATTGCAGATCGCTCGATGGGTTGGACGTCCGAATACATCCACACGATGGGTGAATGGGGGCCGGCCTCTCTTTTCTTTGATGATGTGCGTGTACCTGAGGAGAATATTCTTGGTGATATTCATAAAGGGTACGACCTTGGGCTCGAGTGGATTGGTTTTGCCCGCTGGATCGTAGGAGCAAGAGCCGTCGGTTCGGCGGAGCGATTGCTGAACATGGCCATTGATTACGCGAAAGAACGAGAAACTTTTGGCCGACCGATCGCTGATCGCCAAGCCATTCAATGGCAAATCGCTGATTCTGCAGTTGAACTAGAAGCAGCGCGCTGGCTCGTTCTGAACGCCGCATTTAGCTTGGATAACGGTGAAGATAACCGACACCTTGCGTCAATGGCGAAGCTATACGGTGCAACGAAAGGTAACGACATTATCGACCGTGTCTTACAAATTCACGGTGGAATGGGGTATACGAAAGAGCTGCCGATTGAACGTTGGTACCGAGAAGCAAGGCTATGGAGAATTTATGACGGGACAGACGAGATTCAGCGGCTCATTATCAGTAGAAACTTGCTCAAAGGTCACGTGAAACTCGGACAATTTATTTAATTCATTCATGTATCAAACAATTCAAATATGCATCGATGACCCGCTCAGCTTGCCCCACGACGAGACATACAAACTGGCACTATTCTTGCATTATGTAACGGTGAAACGGAGGAATTGACATGGGAAACTTAACGGGAAGAACCGCACTCATCACGGGTGGCAGCCACGGCATCGGACTCGCCATCGCCAAGCGCTTTGCCGATGACGGGGCTAATGTGGCCATTATCGACATTAACGAAGACCATCTGTCCACCGCGAGCGCCTACTTTGCTGACAAAGGCCAAGCAGCGAAGACACTGCAAGCCGATGTGACCGATAAACAACAAGTGGAAGCGGCAGTGAAAGAAATCGTTGAAAGCTATGGCCAATTGGACATCCTGGTGAACAATGCCGGGGTAATCCGCGATAACATGTTCTTTAAGATGTCGGAAGATGACTGGGATATGGTGATGAACGTTCATTTGAAAGGGGCGTTTCTTGCGACAAAAGCGGCCCAGAAATACATGGTCGAACAGAAGTATGGCCGAATCGTCAACATTTCGTCCACATCCGCACTCGGAAATCGTGGTCAAGCGAACTATTCTACCGCGAAGGCTGGTTTACAAGGGTTCACGAAGACGTTGGCGATTGAGCTAGGCAAATTCAACATTACGGCAAATGCAATTGCCCCAAACTTTATCGAAACGAACATGACGCGGGCGACGGCAGAGCGAATTGGCGTTGATTTTGACGACTTCGTGCAAGCGAGAGCGAAAGAGATCCCGGTTGCCCGTAGCGGCAAGCCTGAAGACATTGCGAACACAGCAGCGTTCTTTGCCGATGAAAGGTCATCGTTTGTGAGCGGGCAAGTGATCTATGTGGCAGGCGGACCGAAGGCGTAAAGGAGGGATCGAATGTTTGAACAGTCGATTGGAAAACGATCTGAACAGGTGAAGAACACGGTCGAGCGCGGAGCAGTGAAGAAGTTTGCAGAGGCGATTGGTGACTTGCACCCGCTCTACATCGACGAGGCATATGGTCAGCGTTCTCGCTTCGGTGAAAACATCGCACCGCCAACGTTTCCCCGCGTATTCGCGTATGGCGCGATCGAAGGGCTGGTGCTCCCGCCAAAGGGCTTAATTCACGGTGAACAAAGGTATCACTATACACGCCCTCTTCTTGTAGGAGAAGACGTCTACTGTTTTCTCGAAGTGAAGAATTATGAAGAAAAAGCGGCAAAAGTGGCAGATGGGCATTCTTACGCTCGGTGGCCATGGGCTTGATGATGCGGGTGAAGCGATTTTTACTTCCGAGCAAGTGATTATTATTTCGGCGGCGGTCAGGAGGATGATGCGTGTATGACGATGCGCACAATGCAGCCGGGCGAGGAGCTGAAATCGGTGACGCTTCCGCCGGTATCGCGACTGGATTTAATTAAGTATGCGGGTGCTTCAGGTGATTTTAATCCGATTCATACGATTGATGAGGAGGCGGAGAATGCGGGATTGCCAGGCATTATCGCCCACGGGATGTGGACGATGGGCAACTTGACGCAGTTGTTTACCCCGTATCTTGAGGACGGTCTCGTCACTGACTACCACATCCGGTTTCGCGGCATGGTATTTCTAGACGACGTACTAACGCTCACTGCCACGTTGACTGAGCGAGACGGGACGCATTTGACGTTTGATATTGGCACAGTAAAAACGAATGGAGACACCGTTCTTGCTGGGCAGGCGGTCTATGAACTTTATGAATGAGGGTAAGGGTCCGGTTCGGTGAACCGGGCTTTTTTTGTGCGGAAAAAAGGAGATCTTCTTTACTTCTCGAATGTTCCAGCAACTGGAGGTGAGGATATGGGAGACATGACGCTTTTGCTCGTTTTTTGCCTAGTGCCTGTCATGCTATCTTTTGTGCTTGGCGGCTATTGGCTCAAGCATGAACGTTTTCCGTGGGAAAAAAGTAGGAGGTGAATGCGTTGATCTATGTAGGAGTAGCGATTGTGTTCGTGATCATGATTGTTACAGGTGTGAACTCGTACTTGCAGTCTAAAGGTCTCACGTCATTTTATGTTGCCGCTCGGAGTGGACGCTGGTATTTGCTAACGGGATCGTTATTTGCCTCAGGGGTGAGCGGGGCGACGTTTCTTGCATGATGGCCTGGTTTTATGATTTTGGGGCAGGAACGATGTGGATTCCAGCAGGTATTGCGTGGAGTTATTTCGTTCTTTGCTTCTTAGTCGGTCCGAAATTACGACGTTTCGGTGAGTTAACGATTTCTGATTACCTCGCGGCACGGTTTGATAGCCCGTTGCTCCGTCCGGTATTTTCCATCATCGTCTCGGTCTGGATGGTCATCCTGCTCGGGTCCTTATACGTGCAAGGCGGCCTGTTGTTCGGAGAGATGTTTGGCTTTACGTATGCACAAAGCACGCTTATGACCGCAGCGATTGTCGTCATCTTTACCGTGTTTGGCGGGATGGTCATCATCTTAAAGACCGACTTTATTGGAACGTTTATTATCATCGGTTCCCTCCTCGTGACGATGCCGTTTCTCATCTCCGCAAGTGACGGCTGGTCGTCGGTCGTCACGACCATTCAAAGTGAATCCCCCGACTATTTCACTTCCAGCGGTGAACTGTCCGCAATGATGGCTTTTTCATGGTTTTTTATTTGGTTGTTCGGATACTTAGGCAATCCTGGGTATTTGACCCGATTCTACTCAGCTGTGAATGAACGAGAAATCATTAAAGCGGGGATTGCCGTTGCTGTCATCTATTTGCCTGCCCTCACCCTATTTTTCATTTCGGCAATGTATGCGCGCACACTATTTCCTAACATTGCCGACCCAGAAATGCTCTGGATTGCATACACGTATGAGTATGCGCCACCGATCATCATCGGCATCGCGATGGCCGGTATGTTCATGGCCGTCCTCACCTCCGCCACCTCTTGGCTGCTCGCCGGTGCGTCTAGTTTAGGTCGAGACATTTACCAAAAAATGATTCATCGGCACGTTTCTGAAGCTCGGATGCTCGTCGTGACGAAGCTGATCGTTCTAGGCTTAGCGGCGTTATCTGTACCCATTGGAATTGCTCGTCCCGGATATATCATGGAAATGATGAATCTCGCCTATTTGATTGCCGGAAGCGCCGGTGGGCTCGTCATTTTACTCAGCATGTTCTACCGGAATATGACGCGAGCGGGCGCTTGGGCAGGCATTCTCTCTGGTGGGGTCATCGCCATCGGTGCCACGGCTTTGCAATATGTTGGTGTTTGGCCGGAAGAGGTCGATCCGATGATTCCGACGGTTGCAACTGCATTTCTCATTATTCTGTTCGTTAGCCGATTTACGCGTCCAAACGATAAAATGCTCGAGGTATATGACCGGATGAATCAGCGTTCAAGTGCAGGGATTTCGAATGATATGTCGAATAAGCAAGACGAGGTGATATGAGATGAAGAGCTTTCATGATATTGAATATGTCGGAATTGATGTTGAGCACGTGAATGTGCGCACGAAAGAAATTACAGACGCTTTTAATGACGCGGAATCTTTTGAGCGACAAGTAGAGCTATTTGACAAGATGACTGTATTGAAAAGCGATGTGTATACACAAGGAACCTTGGCGATGATTCGTCATTCGATGGATACGACAGATGTTTTCTATAAAAAGGAAAAAGCGATTCTAGATGAGCAGATGCCGCAATTGGGCGAGGCGTTTAATCTGTTTTCACGGGCGCTCGTAGATGCGAAGTTCCGTCCGCAGCTGGAAGAGAAGTATGGCCCGCAATTGTTCCGGTTAAAGGATTTGGAGTTGCGTACGTTCTCCCCGGAGATTGTCGGGGAGTTGCAAGAAGAAAATCGGTTAACGACGGCATATTCGCAGCTAATTGCGTCTGCTAAGATTCGTTTTGATGGAAAGGAATATACGCTGGCGCAGCTGCAACCGTTCGAGCAGGATCCAGACCGAAGTGTGCGCGAACGGGCGGTGAAGGCGCGCACGTCTTTCATGCATGAAAATGAAGCGGAACTAGATCGTATTTACGATGAGTTGGTGGCGGTGCGGACAAAGATAGCTAAGCAACTTGGGTTTGATAATTTTACCTCGCTTGCGTATGCACGAATGAGTCGAACAGATTATGGTCCGGATGAAGTAATTCAGTTTAGGAAACAGGTGAGAGATCATATTGTGCCGCTTGCATCGAAGTTATGGGAAGAGCAGCGACAGCGCATCGGTGTGGATTCGCTCATGTATTATGACGAAGGGTTTCAGTTTACTGACGGTAATCCGAAGCCAAAGGGCGATGATGATTGGGTGCTCGAGCAAGGGCGCGACATGTATGATGAATTGTCCGCCGAAACGAAAGATTTCTACCGGCTAATGCTAGACCAAAATCTGATGGACGTGCAGAGCCGCGATGGGAAGGAAAGCGGCGGGTACTGCACATTTTTGCCGAATGAAAACGTGCCGTTCGTCTTTGCTAATTTTAACGGAACGGCAGGAGATGTTGGCGTGCTAACCCATGAAATTGGACATGCTCTCCAAAACTATGAAAGCCGCGACCTCGGCGTCATGGAATACTTAGTGCCAACGATGGAAGCCGCTGAAATTCATTCGATGAGCATGGAGTATTTCACGTACCCTTGGATGAACAACATCTTCAAGGAAGACACAGACAAATATTTATACAGCCATATTGCTGGAGAAGTGCAGGCATTGCCGTACATCGTTGCTGTCGATGAATTCCAGCACATCGTGTACGCCAATCCAGAAATGACCCCCGCTGAGCGAAAACTCGCGTGGAAGAGCCTAGAAGAAACGTACTTGCCGCACAAGAATTATGGCGGCAACGAATACTTGGGTGGTGGCGCCCTTTGGCAGCGACAGCTCCACATCTACGGTGCCCCGTTCTATTACATCGACTACAGCCTTGCGCAAATTTGTGCCATGCAGTTTTGGAAGCGCATGAACGAAGACCGAGATGCCGCCTGGAACGATTATCTTGCTCTCTGCAAATTAGGCGGTTCAAAGTCTTTCACTGAACTCGTCAAGAGCGCCGGCCTCACCCTTCCATTCGAAGACGGTTGCGTCAAAGAAGTCGTCGAGGAAGTCGAGAGCTGGCTCGAGACGAATCGTATGTAGTGAGGTTTCGGGGGAGATGAAATCCCACTGCTCCTCACCCTGAGCCCAAGTGCAAAATGCTGTCGGCGCGAGCCGCGCCGAGGGGGGCGGGTTTTGGTTCGGCCCCCGGCGGGGGCCGATGTGTCTTAGGGTGTTTGGATTAGGTTCGATCTGCGCTCCAGTTGGGACAAACTGCGCTCAAGTTTTGGAAAAAGAGCGTTAAAATCGATAAAAAGCGCAAACTTGATCGCAGAACGCGTGAACTAGAGCGCAGATCTACAGGGTCCCACGCCTCGAGTCGAAGTGCCAAAATGCTGTCGGCGCGAACCGCGCCGAACCGAGACCGGTTTTGGTTCGCCCCCCCTGGTGGGGGCGACGTGTCATAAGTTGTTGGGATTAGGTTGAATCTGCGCTCCGGTTGGGAGAAGCTGCGCGCAAGTTTCGGAAAAAGAGCGTTAAAATCGCTATAAAGCGTAAACTCGATCGCAGAATGGAAGCCCCCACCCAAAAAATACTGGATGCTGCATCCACAAATCATAAACCCCGACCGCACTTTATGCCAAATGATGTCAAAGAACGGGAATTCGGCATTGTTCTACACGAATCGACAAGAACTGGGATGGTTTCTTTCGGAATCGACAGGTTTTGTCATGACAATGGGCGGGCGGGAGGCTCTATCGTTATGCCTAGATCCAGATGTATGTTCGACGATTTTGGCTAGGTTAGATACAACGTTCGACCTAAGACTGGAAAAATAGGAAAGTGGTTTATTCTCATTTTTTTAAATATTAAATCTAGTAATATGATAGGACACCACAGACTTAAGGCTCTGGAACATACTGCTCACGAGGAGGTGACGTTCGGTTCTGTTCCCTTGTACATAGGGGTTGAAAGACCGAGAAAAATTTTAAGGAGGAAACAGATGGGAAAAAAGGTAACGTATCGTCGGAATGTCGCTGTCATGATGATCGGTGCTCTTGTGATGTCTCCGTACGCTGGAGTGTTTGGGTCGGGTACGGCTCAAGCTTCTGAGCGTTCGAATGTGACGGACTTGCAGCGTGAGAATGCGGAAAGAGCGAACGAGAAAATTGATGATGAGGTCGCACAGGCATTCCGGAACAATGACCATGTTTCTGTACTCATCGAGATGTCTGATCAAGTCGATACGTCGGCAGCTGCCCAGCAAGGGTTGCAAACGGTCGGCAGTGACGCCACGCCGCACCAACAGCGTCGCGCGATGAGTAACAGTGTATACAATGAACTTCGCAGTACGGCCATCGACACGCAAGCGACACCGCTTGCGATGTTGGAGCAAGCAGAAGCGGATGGCAAAGTGCTCGAGTATGAGAGTCTTTATATTATGAACGTCATTGCGGCAGAGGTGGACCGTGATACAGCACGGGCGCTATCCTTCCGTCCGGAAATTAGCCGCATCAAGATGGATGAATTTATTGAACTCGATCTGCCGGAAATGTCGCCAGAGAATATGGAATTGGCTGATGACAGTGTCGAGTGGAACATCGACCGTGTGAACGCTCCCGATGTATGGGATGATCTTGGCATTACGGGCGAAGGGGTAACGGTCGGGATTATTGACTCGGGCACAGACTGGACGCACGAAGCGCTACAACAAAATTGGCGTGGTTACAATCCTGATGATCCAGAAAATTCCGACTCATACGGCAACTGGTTTGATGCCGTTGAAGGGCAAGATATGCCTTATGACTTAGCTTCTCAGCCTCATGGTACACACGTCATGGGAACGATTCTAGGACAAGACCCTGACGGCGATAACAAGATTGGGGTTGCACCGGATACCGAATGGATCTCAGCCCGTGCATTCTCGGCACTTGGGGGTACAGAATCTGACCTGCTTGCCTCTGGGCAATACATGTTAGCACCTGAAGATGATCCTAGCTTAGCACCGGACATTGTGAACAACTCTTGGGGCGGGCAACCAGGCGTGGATGATTGGTACCGACCGATGGTTCAAGCATGGCAAGACTCCGGGATTGTTGGCGTCTTCTCTGCGGGGAACTCAGGTCCTGGATCGGAGACGGTAACGCCGCCGGCGAACTATCCAGAAAGCTATGCCGTTGCAGCGGTAGATATTAACGATGCGGTCGCAAGCTTCTCAAGCCGCGGGCCTTCACAATACGAAGACGATCTGAAGCCAAACATCTCCGCGCCAGGCGTGAACATTCGCTCATCTGTGCCTGGTGGTTATGAAGCGGGATGGAACGGAACGTCGATGGCCGCACCACATATCGCAGGGGCAGCCGCATTGCTGCTATCTGTAGACAGTGGACTGTCGCCAAACGAAGTGTATGACATCTTAGACGAGACGGCTGAGCCATTAACCGACAGCCAATACACAACCGTTCCAAATGATGCGTACGGACTTGGGATGTTGAACGCATACGAAGCCGTCGCCTCAATTTCAGGAGACCTTGGAACGTTAGAAGGTCAAGTATTACAAGAAGGCAGTGACGATCTTCCACCGGAAATCGAGCACTCGCCAGTCGATTCCGTTTTTGCTGGGTATGACGTACCGGTAACAGCGACGATTAGTGACGATGTGTCAGTCATTGATGCAGAAGTGTGGATGACAAACGACAACATTAACCACTATTATGTGTTCTCGATGGAGCAAGTCGCAGGGGACCATGAAGAAGGAACGTATCGTGCGCTTCTTCCAGCGAATCTCATCGATGAAGATGGGTTTGAATACTACATTCAAGCACGTGACTACGGTCGAAATGTCGCGCAAACCGACACGTACAATGTGGATGTCGACTTTGGTGTCGTGCCAGGCGAATATAGCGAGGACTTCAGTTCTGAGCCTGTCGGCTGGACATTTGAAGGCGACTGGGCGTGGGGTGAACCTGAATCAGGTCCTGAGCCTGTGAGTGGTGACAACCTCGTCGGTACAAACCTTTCTGGCAATTATTCTGACGATACACACGTATTGTATAGCGTGCCACTAGACCTTCGCGACAGTGATACCGCTTCCCTTCGTACGAACCATTGGTATGACGTCGTTGGTGGTGTTGACTATGCGAATGTGCTCGTATCCGATGATTATGGTGACAGTTGGGACATCGTACAAGAGTTCACAGGCACAAGTGATGGTTGGGACTCACTCTATGTCGATTTAGATGAATATGCAGGTTCAAGCGAACCGGTACTCGTTTCCTTCGTCCTAGAGTCAAATAGCTCAACGACAGCTGAAGGCTGGTACTTGGACAATGTGAACCTTATGGGTGAAGATACAACCGCACCGAACGCACCGGAAAACTTAGACGTGCAATCTAGCACGGCAGGACTTCAGCTTAGCTGGGACGCACCGGCGGATGAAGATCTTGATTTGAACAACTACTCGGTATACCGTTCAGTTGGTGACGGGTTTGATGAAATTGGCAACGCGACGTCCACAACATTCCAAGACATGGACGTTGAAGGCGGTACGGAATATACGTACGCCGTAACAGCGAACGATTATGATGGCAACGAAAGTGAAACATCCAATGAAGCGACAGCCATCGCACCGAACATTTCGGTATTCTACCATAGCAACTTCCAAGATGATGACGGTGAATTTGAAAGTGGTGGAACGAACAGCTCATGGGAATGGGGAGAGCCAACCTCAGGCCCGAACGGGGCACTCACTGGCGACAATGTGTGGGCCACAAGCCTGTCAGGGAACTACAACAATGCGGAAGACAGCTATATCGGCAGCCCGGTTTTAGACTTGTCAGACGTTGAGTTAGCGGAGTTGCACTTCAACTACTGGCAAGATATCGAAAACAACTGGGATTACGGCTTGGTTCAAGTGTCTTCAGATGGTGGCGATACGTGGGATGAAATTGCAGAGTTCACGGGTCGTGACCAAGAATGGGCACAAGCTGAAATTTCGCTAAATGATTATTTAGGTGAATCGATTCAACTCCGCTTCGCTTTTGATTCTGACAGCATCATTACGTATGCTGGCTGGTACATCGACGATGTAACCGTCGTTGGAACAAGTGAATCGGTCGATCATGTTGCTGAAAACGAAGACGTAGCATCGAGCGTCCAGATGTGGAACGCGTTGAACGTGATCTCGATGCGGTCACGAGCATTCCAGCACCAGATGGAACGTCTGACTATGAAGAATCTGACGTTCGTGAAGAAACGAACGCCCAGCGTCCAACCGTCACCGGTCTCCCGGTTGATGCGGACGTAACGATTCTAGAAACAAACCGTTCGACGAGCACGAATCCTGCAACAGGCGCGTACAGTTTAAACCATAGCGAAGGTACATTCACTGCGGTTGCTGAAGCGTATGGATTCTATGCAGAAGAACAAGAAGTCACCATTACGTCAGGTGAAAGAACGACAGCGAATTTCATGCTCAATGAAATTCCTACCGGAGAAATTAGCGGTACGGTCGTCAATGAACGTAACGATGAGCCAATTGAAGATGCAACCGTACGTGTGCTAGAAGATCCTTCTATCGTTGACGGTGTGACCGATGAAGACGGTACATTCCTCATTGAAGATGTGCTTGAAGGAAGCTACACACTGGCTGTTTCTGCACCGAGCTATCACAGCACGCAAGTGAGTGGTATTGAAGTCGTTGGTGGCGAAGTGACCGAAGTATCGGTTGAATTGCGCCCATTCATCGGCTTCGATGATGAAATCGCTTATGACAATGGAAACCCAGAAAATGCACTCGTATTGAATGCCGCGAACAACGGGATGGCCGTTCAATTTACACCAGCGGAAGCTGCCATTGTCAACGGGGTGAACGTGTATGTGTGGGGAGATGACTTCCCAGTACCAGGCGGTACAGAAACGCAGTTTGCCGTCTATGATACCGACGGAAACGGCAACCCGACAGACCGACTCGTTGAACCATTTGTCGTGGACGTCGAACGGGATGCATGGAACTATATCGACCTTTCAGAACATGGCATTGTAACCGATCGTGATTTCTTCATCACTTCCATTCAGACAGAAATCGGTGACTTTTCACCAGCGATTGGTACGGACATGGCAACAGGTGATGCTCAAGCTGAAAGATCGTACTTGTACGTCGGTGGAAGCTTCCAGCAAGAACTTGCTTACGGAAACTTTATGATCCGTGCAGACGTTTCTTATGAACTCGAAGCACCAGTCATTGAAACGCCTGAAGATATGACGTATACGAACGAAGATACGATTTTAGTTGAAGGTACGTTGAATGAAAATGCAGACGCAGAAGTGATCATTTATAACAATGAAGAAGAAGCTGCGGTAACAGAAGCGGATGCGGGATCATTCAGTGTTGAAGTACCTCTTAATGAAGGGGAGAACGAACTTGTTGCCCGTGCAGAAGTTGAAGATGGTCTGAGTGACCCGTCAGCACCTGTAACGGTCATTCAAGATACTGTTGCACCGAACGTAACGATTGAATCACCAGAAGACGGTGACATCACGAACCGTGAAACCGTCACCGTAACGGGCTCAGTCGAAGAAGAGAATCTTGATGAGCTCACCGTAAATGGTACTGTAGTTGAAGTGGACGAAGACGGTAACTTTAGCACCGTGTGCTCCTTGACCTTGGTGAAAATGAAATTGTCGTCGAAGCGACAGACCTTGCAGGAAACACGACAACGGAGAGTGTAACGATCCGTGCAGGTTTTGAAGCGCCAACGATTGAAAATGTTCAACCTAGTGAAGACCGTCACCTTGATGCAGGAGAAACGGTAACGATTTCTTTCGATTCAGTGTCTGGACTGGACGCGTACTTCTCGATTCGCATGCCACTCATCAATGACCCGAGCAATGTCGTTGAGTTGCCGATGAGAGAGACGTCTGACGGTCATTACGTCGGTTACTGGACGGCGATCTCAAACGCTGTTGCTGAAGGCGCACAAATTGAAATTCGTGCGACAGATGAATTCGGCAATGAAGTCCGCGAAACGGCGGATGGCAAGCTGTACATCAACACGCCTAGTGATGATGAGCCAGCACCAAGTGAGCCAAGAGCGGTCATCGACATGCCGGCATCGATTGATTCTGGCAAGAGCTTTGTATTAGATGCGAGCTCGTCTGAAGCGGATGGCGAAATTGTTGATTACTCATGGTCATTCGGCGACGGCACGCGCGCTTCCGGAGAATCGGTGTACCATACGTACCACCGTTCTGGCACGTACACGGTAACGCTCGGCATTACCGATGAGTATGGCCAAACCGATCAAGTGACGCAACGTATCCAAGCCGTTGGAGAAGCGTCCGTCATCCTTCCGGTCCCACGCCCGGGACACGGAGATGTACGCACACCATTCTCCTTCTAAAATAGCGCCCCCCCTGGCTAAATGAAAACCAACCAAAACCAACATCTATTATGGATGTTGGGTTTTGGCGTGAGTGGAAGGTGAAGCGAATCCAGACCCAACTTGCTGTCGGCGCGGCTCGATGCTCGGCGGAGAGGGGGCGCCAAGCTGCGCTCCAGTTTGCTCGTTTTAACGATATTTGCATTGATTTTGTAAAACTAGAGCGCAAATTAGCCACATTCTTACTTCAGATGACATGTCGGTTCTTCAACTGCGATGCTTGGCGGGATGCGAGAACCTGATTCTGTTACCTAGTTTAGGCATTCTGTACTCCAGTTGGGGAAAAGTTTCCGTTCTGTGGAACCATTGGACCAGCTTGGGCTCAGATAGAAGGAACTAGGGCGCAGTTTCTTAGCCAAGAAACGAACCCCTCACCCTACACGGCAAATACTGGGAGAGCGGCACGGTCAATGCCTATGATAACGCTTTAAATGATAAATTGTTGGGCGGTTTTTGTTGTTGTATTGGCACTATGCTTGCTAGGGAGATTGTCATTTTGCAAGGAATGGATTATCGTAGTCTTATAGCATGACATTCGCTTGGTGGTGAGCCAAGCGTTTTATATGTATAAGGAGCGGATGATCATCGAACATGTAGGAAGAAATGAACCTTGCCCGTGTGGAAGCGGGAAAAAATACAAGAAATGCCACGGAAAAGAACCGGCGATGCCGATTGCGCAAACGGTTAATGAAAATTTAAAGACGTTGCAAGAGGAGTTTTTGCAACAAACGATGAAAAAAGATGCGAAGAGAATTGATCGAGTGATTCGGAGTGTGTATGACCTCGACAAACTCGATCGGCAAGGTCGAGATTTTGCCTACTTTTTTGCGGGACTATGGGTGATCACGAAACATCCGTTTGAGGGCCATACGATGATGGAGCGTTTTGTTAAACATAAACAAAAAAGTATTTGGAGACCTTCTGTTGAGGAAAGTTTCAAACGCTGGCCATCCGTCGGTCCTTCGGTCTATCGTGTGCTAGAAGCCGAGTCAAAGGACCTTATCTTTGTGGAAGACCTGTTTTCTAATGAGAGAAGGCAGCTTATCTTAAACCCTGAGGAGCGTTCGGAAGATCGTGCACCGGAACGTGGTGAAATTTTGCTGGCGGTATTATTGCCAGCAGGCGACAGTTACCAATCACTTGCCGCTCCTTTGCACCTCCTCGGAACGGTTGCAAAGGATCGAGAACAACTAATCATTGAAGCTTTTGAAGCGAGTGGTCGATCTGAGACGTTTATGGATGACCATTTCATGCATGTGCTCATGCTTAGTTTATACGGAAAAAAAGAAGAGCAAACGAGTGAAACACGCACTGAGCGTTATGATTCAAAAGAACAACAAGTCGTGGCGAACGGGTACAATAACTACATTGAAGCCCATGGAAAGCCTGAGTATAAAGAAGTGGAGAGTTGTTGTGGCAGCGGTATACTGAGCGTGAAAATCCACGCATTCAAAAGCCTGAAAGCTATGCAGCCGCACTCACTTACTTGATTGAAACAAACATCGCAGGTGAAAAGGTCACAAAGAAATCCATTGCTGAACACTTCTCCATTTCGACGAGCACATTATCCAACAGGCATAAACAGATGGAGACTGTTTTGGAAGAAGATATTCAAGAAGTGAATACAGCTCTGGAACAACTCGAAGCAACTGAATCGGTGTGAAAAAACAAGCGTTAGGATCGGCAAAGGTCCTAACGCTTGTTTTTATGTATCGTCGAGCATAGCTTGGTTTAGGTATTAATGACCCACAACAAAAGACATACAGAAGCGTCAGTTTCACTTCAAGAAGTGGTGGGGATTTAGTTGTGTGTTGAATTAGTAATATAGAATCTTTATAAGTTGAATAATTCATAAACTATATGTTCATCGTGTTAGATTGAAGTGAAAATAATAGAAAAAAAACACAAAAAACAGACCATGGAAGTATTTTTATAGAAAAAATCATGAATTCGAGAAATGAGCAAAACGTAGGTTTAAGATAAGGGAGATGAGTGATATGGTAGTTTACGGGATATACTAGTAATGTTTTCCTGTAAAACTATTTTTGGGTCTTTTAATCCTAGAAATTATTAGCTTGAAAGGGTATAAAACCCATGAAAGAGCTATATTTTCAGGATCAATATTCAGAATATCCAGTGATGACAGGAAAAATAGTACATGGGAAATATATGAAAATATTATTTGACATACTAAATTCATAGTTTATATAATATTTCATGTTAGTATCTTCCAAAAATGATCTTTGGGTCCTAATCCTAAAAACTCAGTATGATAATTTGCTAGGAGGCAATATGAATGGCTTATAATCCGAAGTCTTATCGCAAAGTAATTGCAGGTACAATGACTGCAGCAATGGCGGCATCTGCATTCGCAGTAACGACACCGCAGCAAGTAGCAGAAGCTCAAGAGCAAACATTTGTTGATGTTCCACCAACGGATACACATTTTGAAAATATTGAACGTGCAGCGGAGCGCGGCATTATCACGGGCTATAGCTCAGACAACACATTCCGTCCTTCAGATAACATTATTCGTGGACAAGCAGCAACAATGATGGCGCGTGCCCTCGATCTTGATGTTCCTGAAACAGTAGAAGAAGATCTTTACCCAGATGTTTCAGCTACGCATACGTTTGCGCCAGTTGTTAAAGCGGTAACAGAGGCGGGTGTTATGACTGGACGTCTTGGCAACACGCAATTTGACACAGGTCTTGATGTGTCTAGAGAGCAAGTTGCATCGATGATCGTTCGTGCGTTCGATCTTCAACCGATTGAAGGTTCTGACGCAGTTGTTGAAGATATCGATGATGCATACTCTGCACACCGTGAAAACATCGAAATTCTCGCTCAATACAACATCACGTCAACGAGCGATAACCACTTTAATCCACAAGCGTCTGTAACACGTGGACAAATGGCAACATTCTTAGAGCGCACGTTCGACGTTGTGCACACACAAGATTCTGGTCTTGTAAGTGTTACTGCTTTAGACCAAAACACAGTTGAAGTGGCGTTTGATCACGAAGTTAATGCAGAAGACATCACAGCTGATTTCTTTACATTCAACAACGACCTTGACGTCTTAGATGCTGAATCTACAGACGACAATGTGATTACGCTTACAACGAGTGACCAAGTTGAAGATACAGCGTACACGCTTAGCTTCGACGGCGAGCGCACGACGCTTTCATTTATCGGTAGCGGCGAAGCTGGTGAAGTTGAAGAAGTGGCGATTGAAAATGCTGAAGCAAACGTTGAAGGCTCAACTGCAACAGTTACAGCTGACGTAACAGGTGCTGCTGAAGATGCAGAAGCGCACGTCGCAATCGTTGACGCTGACGGCGAAACAGTTCAAGAAGCAGACGTAGCGATTGAAGAAGAAGCAATTTCAGCAGAATTTGCTGGATTCCTTCCAGGCGAATACACAGCTGAAATCACAGTTGGCGACGCTGAAGCAAGCGTTGATTTCGAAATTACAGAACTCATCCTACCACTTGAAGCAGCAGCAGCTACAACAACAATGATCCGCAACGAAGAAGGCCAAGCGCTTGAATTCACTGTTGACGGACATGCATTTTCTGCAGCTGAGCTTGAAGAAGCTGGGTATGAGGTGGAGTACGTATTCAACAACAACGACTTCGAATTAAATGAAGACGGATTGTTCGATGCAAGCGAATTCAGCCATGAGGACACAATTTCTTACGCTGTTGAAATTACTGACGGTGAAACGACAGTTCGTACAGAGCGCCAAGACGTAAATATCTTTGATGCAAACGTAGCGACAGAAGTTACAGAAGCTGCACTTTTCATCGGGGAAGATCAGCTTGAGAACAACCAAGCGCCAATTAACCATGACGATGAGGTAGAAGTCAAAGCTGTTGGAGCGGTAAATGCATTCGGTGAAGAGCTGGACGAAGAAGTTGTTGAAGAACTGACAGTAGAAGACATTCGTTCTAGCGTTTCATCAGTTGCGAACTACAACAATGAGCGCTTAAACCTTGTTAATGAAGGAACAACAACTCTTGCTGTTTCTTTTGACGGTATTGAAGAAGCGGTAACATTGGATATTGAAGTTATCGGTGCGGAAGAACTTTCTGCAATTAAAGAAGCTGGTGAAACGAATCGCTTCGTTCGCAATGCTGATGGAATTGTAGGAAACCTTACTGTAAATGCAGTGAACCAGTACGGTGGTGTTTGGACAGGTGACGAGAGCGTTGATGTTGAGATCACTGATGCTGAAGGTGAAACTGTGACAGTTGATCAGTCGATTAATGACGAAGGCCAAATCATCGTTAACCTTAATGAAGTAACTGAAGGTGGTCTTGAAGCAGGTACGTACACCGTAGACTTCACTCATGATGATGTTGAACTTGGTTCCGTCACGGTTGAAATCATCGAGCATGAAGACAATGGCGTAGATAGCTACTTCTTTGACATGGATGAAGAAGTTCTTGATCTATTCGTTGAAGATGCAGATACACCAACTGGAGAAGTAGTTACTGAGACGTTGTCAGTAAATGGCTCTTATGAAGGTGTACAAGTTGCACAAGCAGATGTCGCCGCTGCGCTTGACGCATTACCTGGCAGCATTGAAGTAACGTCTTCAAACCTTGATGTTGTAGACATCAACAACGGTGAGAACGTTACTGACTACGCTGTAGAAGCTAACGGTGTAGGTACAGCTACGATTACGCTTGAGCAAGTTGAAGGTGGCTTTAGAACAGTGCTAGCTTCAATCGAAGTGACTGTTGAGAACAGTGCTCCACAAGTAACTGAGCTTACTGTTAAAGAAGATGAAGAGCTCGTTGTAAACGCTGAAGGTACGATGATTTCAAACCTTGAAGCTCTTGAGTCAAATGTAGAAACAATCACTGCAGATATGATTGAAGAAATTATCTTCTCTAGCAGCGATGAAGAAGTAACGATCGTTATTGCTGACCTTTACGGCGGTGGAACATTCGTTCTTCCGGCAACTCGTTAATAAATGTAATGGCGAAAGACGGGCACTTAGCCCGGTCTTTTTTTATGATAATGACTAGATTTTAAAATGCTAGTCCAGTGGTTTACTAGATTAAGATCAACACAATCGAAGATCGAACCACCGCTTCCATGTTTGAACTCATCACCATCTCTATTAAATCTTCCATATCAAGGGTAAACTGTAATTGAGTCATTTCATTTCCTCTTTTCGGATTGTTTTTGGTTGGACAAAAACAGTTTGGTCAAAAGGGAATGATATGACTCTTTCTTTTTACACAATTATACGGACGTAATCCCGAATGAAAAACCTCAGCGTACAAGAATTCCGAGTAGTTACCGAGACAGGGTGGGTTTTGTCGGCAAAATATTAAATCAATATACACCTTTGAATACTAACGTTGTCTTTTTAATTAGCTGTAATCTCTGAAATAAGTTTAAATTATTTGAAATGTGTGTGTAAAAACAAGATACATAGGGTAGTAGAACTATAGTCTGAATTTATAATTGATAAAGGAGAGGTTCCATGAGCTACAAACCAAGGTCTTATCGTAAGTTTTTAGCCGGAACAGTTACGGCCGCAATGGCGGCGACGGCTTTTACGGTGACTACCCCAGCACAGGTAGCCGATGCAGAAGAAGGTGCAGTGTTTAGTGACGTCACACCGAGCACGTTTGGCTACACCGAAATTCTTCGCAATGCGGAGAGAGGCATCATTAGTGGCTACTCAGATGGTACATTCCGCCCAGGTGAAACGATCAACCGTGGGCAAACCGCGAACTTACTCGTCGATGCGCTAGGGTTTGACCGGGGCGATGTAGGCGACGTGCCGTTTGATGATCTTTCGGATGATCATGTGTACGCAGAAGCAGCGACAATCATGCAAGAAGAGGGCATTATGGTCGGCCGTTTCGACGGCACGATGTTTGACGCAGGCAACGGTATTAGCCGTGAACAAATGGCGTCTGTGCTCGTGCGCGCGTTTGGGCTTGAGAACACAGGTGAAGATACGAACCTCGTCGACTTGGATGACGCATACTCCGCCCACCGTGAGAACATTGAGATTCTGACGCAACACGGGATTAGTTCTGTAGAGAGTGGAGAATTCCGCCCAGGAGAGACAGTGACCCGTTCTGCTTTCGCCGTATTCCTTGACCGCGCACTCATCCATCAATATACACAAGAGAGCGACATTACCGGCATTGAAGCGGTTAACAATACGACGGTAGATGTTCACTTTGACGTGGCGCAACCGGAAGTGGATGCGATGAACTTCACGTTTGACGGGTTAGAGACGCTCGATGTAGACATTATTGACGACGGTTATACCGTACGTGTGACGACGAGTGAACAGGAAGAAGGAACGGAGTATTCGTTCTGGTACGGGGAATCGCCAACGACGCTCACATTTACCGGTGTGGCCGAAGCGGACGAGCCAGATCCAGATCCTGAACCTGAGCCGGAACCAGAACCGGGCACGATTGAAGCGGCAATTGCCGATCTACAAGCGGCGTACGCTGATGAGGATGACGTGGAGTTTCTGGGAGCGCTCAACGAAATTTATGAGTTTGATCATGATGATTTGTCTGCCGAAGTGTTTGCTGAGTACGTGACGGCGTATATGGATGCATATGACGGTGAGTCGAGCGTGTCTGACATTGACAGCTGGGTTTCCCGCGTTAACTTAGACACGACACTCGTTATGATTGAAGCGGGAGATGAAGATGATTTACTTCAGGCGTTAAACCGACTCGGCCAAGTGTCTGACTTTGAGTATGCGCCAATCACTGGCATTGAAGATCTTGATCGATACGTAGAGCAAATTACGGCGCTAGATTTTGATAGTCCAGACATTATTGATCATATTCAAGAGACGGTAGAGCGTTTGAATATTGAGTTACTCATCGAGGGATTGCACGACATGGATGACTTAGAGGAAGACATGATTCCGAGGGAAGTGACCCGCGGACTTCTTGAGCTAAGTGAACTTACCGGAGCATTTGAAAAGCAACTCATTCTTCCGTATCGAGCTGAGCAATACAGAGAGGCTTTCGCGGATGATGATTATCCAACGGGAACTGTCGAGGACATTGTTGCGATGCTCGAAGACATCAATGCCGGTGACACGATGCCAGACATTGAAATTACCATCGATAGTGTTGATGAATATGATTATCGCCTCGAAGAGCTAACGTTTTCTGGAACGATTTCAGAGTGGGATATTGAATGGCCGATGTCGTTCATTCCTGAACTTGGTGATGAAGACGGTGGGATGTTGGATGAACCTCATGGCGGAGCAGGCATGACGATGCACGAAGATGGCGAATTCGTGGGCATGATTGACATGGAGCGAATTGAAGAGTCCGGCATGTTTACCGTGATTTTAAACAATGATTGGCTGATGAAACGGTGTCGTTCCCGTTCTACTTCCACGTTGAACCCCGTCTAATTAACGACTTGGGAAGTGCTGAAGAGGCGAATGCGGACTATTTTGCCTGGCTAATCGAACATGCTGAAGAGCTTGAGGTGAACGCTGAGGCGTATGAAGCACTGAGCGATGAACAAAAGCGATCGGTCTATGAAACTGTCGTGAATGAACGACCGGATGAAGGTTATGAAACGGCAAGTGACATTGTTGACGTATTTAATGAAGCTGTAAGCAATCAATAAAAAATAAGGGAGAGATTTGATGAGTTATCAACCAAAATCGTATCGTAAATTTTTAGCCGGAACAGTTACTGCCGCAATGGCAGCGACGGCGTTTACGGTGACTACCCCAGCACAGGTAGCCGATGCAGAAGAAGGTGCGGTGTTTAGTGACGTCACACCGAGCACGTTTGGCTACACCGAAATTCTTCGTAATGCAGAGCGTGGAGTCATTAGTGGTTATTCTGATGGCACGTTCCGCCCAGGTGAAACGATCAACCGTGGGCAAACGGCGAACTTGCTCGTCGATGCGCTAGGGTTTGAACGTGACAATGTTACGGATGTTCCGTTTGATGATTTATCAAGTAATAGTGTGTACGCAGAAGCGGCGACGATCATGCAAGAAGAAGGCATTATGGTCGGACGTTTCGACGGCACGATGTTTGACGCAGGCAACGGCATTAGCCGTGAGCAGATGGCGTCTGTGCTCGTGCGTGCGTTTGGGCTTGAGAACACAGGTGAAGATACGAACCTCGTCGACTTGGATGACGCATACGACGCCCACCGTGAGAACATTGAGATTCTGACGCAACACGGGATTAGTTATGTAGAGAGCGGAGAATTCCGCCCAGGAGAGACAGTGACCCGTTCTGCTTTTGCCGTATTCCTAGACCGTGCGCTCATTCATCAATATACCGAAGAGAGCGACATTACCGGCATTGAAGCGGTGAACTATACGACGGTTGATGTTCATTTTGATGTGGCGCAAACGGAAGCGGATGCGATGAACTTCACGTTTGACGGTTTAGAGACGCTCGATGTGGACATTATTGACGACGGCTATACGGTTCGCGTAACGACGAGCGAGCAAGAGGAAGGAATGGAGTATTCGTTCTGGTACGGGGAATCGCCAACGACGCTCACATTTACCGGTGTGGCCGAAGCGGACGAGCCAGATCCAGAACCTGAGCCAGAACCAGAACCAGAACCAGGCACGATTGAAGCGGCAATTGCGATCTACAAGCAGCGTACGCTGATGAGGATGAAGCGGATTTCTTATCTGCCCTCAATGATTTGTATGACTTTGATCATGATGATCTGTCGTCAGAGGTGTTCTCTGAGTACGTGAGTTCCTACATGGACGGTTATGATGGCGAGTCGACCGTACTGGATATCGACCGTTTCGTCGCAAGCGTGAACCTTGAGACGACACTTGTAACCATTCAAGGCGCGGATGAAGACGACATCTTGCCTGCACTCAATCGCTTGGAATTGGTAAGTGATGATTTTGAGTATGTGGTCGGTGGTATTGTTGAAGGCCAAGTGTATGTGGATGCGGTGAGCGAGCTAGATTTTGATGCTGATGATATTATCGATCAGCTACAAGCAATGGTGGAACGCATTGCCATTGAGAGTGCACTAGAGCAATTGAATGAGATGGATGAAGAAGACGCTGAGCTGATGGTTATCTCCAATCTCCATAACTTACGAGAAGTTACCGGTGCGTTTGATGCCAATATGGTGTTGCCGTACCGAGCAGAAGCTTATGCAGCAGCATTTGCAGATGATGATTATCCGACGGGTACGGTTGATGAAGTGGTCGCGATGCTAGAAGACGTCAACGACGGCGAAACGATGCCTGAGATCGAAGTGACGATCGATTCAATCGGAGATTATGATTACGTTGAAGAACAGATGGAATTGACGGGCGAAATTGACCCATATGATTCAGAATGGATGGTCAATGTCACACCGACCGTCGTTGATGAAGATGGCGATATTGTCGGTGTTGGGGTGACGATGGAAACAGATGAAAACGGTGAGTTTGAAGCAATCATCATGATGGACTTGGCTGAAGAGTCTGGAGAGTACTATATCGAGTTCTCAACGCTATACGTGGATGAGGAAATTGTAAGCGTACCGTTTTATTTCCATGTTGAGCCTAGAGAAATTAATGAGTTAGATAATCCATCAGATGCAACCTCTGAACATTTTGCATGGTTGATCGAACACGCTGAGGACCTTGGTGTGAATGTGGAAGCGTATGAAGCGCTAAATGAGGAAGAACGCCAAGCAGCGTATGAAATGGTTGTTGAGCGTAAGCCAGAAGGTGGTTTCGCATCGGTACAGCAAGTCGTTGATCTCTTTAATGCAGCAACAGCAGACCCATCATAAATGATCGAGAAGATCCGGGTATCGCCCGGGTCTTTTTTTGTGTTTTCACTTCTCAAACGACTGGTCTCGTGTTTCATGAGTATGGCTCCAGTATTTGCATACGGCTGTGGAGGGAGGAAAACGCTACCGGTCTCGCAAAGGCGTTAAGGTACGATCCGCCACCCATCCTAGCTCACGAGGCGTATATAGAGATGCTCGAATCGTCACAAAAACTAATATTTGTGACAGTTGATAAAGGGAAATTCACTCTTCTTCATCCGAATGCTCACATAAACGTCATCAACTGTCACAATAAGAAATATACGAGGCAGTTGGCTCCTTAAAAGACCCTATTTGCAGGACGGATTGGCATATATAAAAATAGTCAATTTGAGTGATGGTCGTTTTCCTCCATAATATGACCACAGTTGGGGTCTTTTTACAGACGGACGTTTGCACGTAACAATATCGGGACTAGCAAAATCGGCACCGAAATCATCAGAAAGATCTCATTACGTGATTTATGCTACACTGATCTTCAGGTTGTTTATTGGAGGTAAAGACGTGAGTCGTTCAGATGAGAATACGCAATTTGTTTGTGAACATTGTAGGGAACAAGTCGTTCCTTTAAGTAATGGCAGCTATCGTAATCATTGCCCGTTTTGCTTGTACTCAAAGCACGTTGATATTGTACCAGGGGACAGAGCATCGTCGTGTCATGGCTTGATGGAACCCGTTGATGTAAAGTCTCACTCAAAAAAGGGGTATCAACTCCTGCATAAATGTTTAGTTTGCTCACACGAGCAATACAATAAGGTCGCGGATGATACGGAGCAAAGTGATGATTTAATTGGATTTATGAAACGTCTTCACCCGTAGCAATGCACCGAATTCCTTTTCTCGCATAGGCTGATGTATCAGTTGAAAGAAAGGGGTGTTACGTGCAATGAATATTGAAACTGAATACCCATATGAAGGGCAAGAATTTAACTACGAAGAAGAGGATGTACGGCAGTTCGGGCATGGGCATGGACATGGTCACGGTGGAGGAGGGCATCACCACCATCACCATCATCATGGACCACCTCGTCCACCACGCCCGGGGTATGGTTTTGGTGGAGGATTTATTCCTGGACTCATCGTTGGTGGAATTGCTGGCAATACATTTGGAGGCCCTGGTATTACCCTCCATATCCACCCCCTTACCCACCGTACTATCCGCCGTATTATCCGTATTAAATACTCAGCGCATGCTCCGATTGGGGCGTGCGCTTATTTATTATATATAGAATGAACTAAATATTTTCCTAAATGCACTATTGTTGCTTTCCACTGCTGGTGAATGCTTGTACTCCAAAGCACAAGGTCAACATCGGTGGTCAAAGTACGCCCACCGTGTTTTCTATGTACTCAAGAGTATAAGGGCAACATCACCTTGGTGCTGCACCTGTATCTACTTTGGATGGATGTTTAGTGTTGGTAATTTCTGGGAGATTGGTGATCTAGATCACACCCAAAATGGTCTAGATCACGGTAAAAAAGTCGATTTTCCCAAATTCTTGACGATCTATATGGAATGAACTTAGCATTTTCTTGATTTGCACTGTTGGGTGGAAGGGGGAGCGCGGTGCTGGGTGCCATTTTGCGCGCTAGTTTGCGCTTTTCACCGACTTTAGAGCTGATTTCCCAAGACTCCTGCGTAGATTCCAGGATGAAGTGCCAACGACACGTCGGCCCCACCGGGCCGAAGCCAAATCTGACTCGGTTCGGAGCGAGCCGCGCCGATGTCTTGTGGGTAGCTGAGCACAGTTTGCACTTACCAAGCTTACCATTGCTTTTTGAAGAAATTCTTTCGTTCAACATATTATGGATTAATTATAAAAAACATCATTCGACAAATAACGCTAAAAACCGCGGTAAATGTCGATTTTTGCGACTCGAAGCAAGTGGAAGCGGTATCAATTTAACGAAAAAGTTTGAAAATAACATATACAATAAAAACGGATAGTGATATGATGAGTGTAGATGTTATAAAGTCAAGGGTACATGTAATGGTTTCTGAATGATCCGTCTCTTTGACCGAATAACAATATAGAAAAACAAATACACAAAAAAGGATGAGTGCAAATGAACGTGAAGGAGATGGATTCAAGGTTTCTTCGGCCCGTTATTGAACAAGAAATACTATTTGCTAGTGAAGCAACATCATATCTCGGTGTGACCCCGCAAAGGCTGAATCAGCTTGTGCATACAGGCAAGGTGAAGCCGGTCCGGACGAGTCCGAGTGGAAATTTATATATGCGTACCGATCTGGAGGAACGCAGAAAGCGAATGGATGGGAATCAGATGATGTTCATCACTGCGCTCTTCCATAAAAACGAGCCGGAAGTCGTGTATGAAGCAATAAATTATTTCACAATTCAAACGATATTTAATGGATCAGATAAGAAAACGGTTCCGATGTATGAGCGCTTGTATGACAAGTGGCCAATGACAGAGGAACTCACGCCACACATTCGAGAGATTAGTGAGGATTTAGGCGTTGAGCAAGAGGCGTTAGAGAAAGCGTACTCTACCGTAGTTGGTGGTTTTCAACAGTTAGGCGAAGAGGATCTCATTGTGAAAAAAGGCGGTGTCCATTATCCACCGCAGTTGAATACACTATCAGATGCCCCGTTATTTCTTTTCATGAGAGGCAATCCGGACTTGCTGGAAGAGCATTTGGTTACCGTCGTTGGCAGCCGTAAGCCTTCAAAAGAAGGAGAGGAAACGGCTTACCAGTTGTCCAAAGAGATCGGAAAACAAGGGTATGTCATCATTTCAGGTTTATCCAAAGGCATCGATTCGATCGTTCAACAAGCGACCGTTGATGAAGATATTCCAACGATTGCCATTCTTGGCACACCAATAACACACTTCCATCCTCGTGAACACCAGTCATTGCAAGGCAAGCTGGAGAACAAAGTTGGTGATTTCCCAATTTCCTCCTTCAGTCAAAGTGCAACGCTGGCATTTCCCGATGCGCTATGCACTCATGAGCGGAATGGCAGCAGCAAATGTCATTATTGAAGCGAGTGATAAGAGCGAAGTGTTGCAACAAGCGGATTATGCAATGGAACATAAACGTCCAATATTGCTACCGCAATCTGCGCTCAACAACCGAGGTCTGCAATGGCCAAATCGCTACATTGATTATAAGCACATGTACGCATACCGTAAGATGAGTGACGTGATTAAGCGAATGAACATTATTACAGAAGGCGAGCATGATGCAGAAGCTAAGCGAGTGAAGCAAACTGTGTAAAAGGAGTACGGATCGTATGGAGAAGCCGATCATCGGCATTACCTCAAGCATTAAGGAAGACGGCACCCACATGATTTCTAAAGATAACATTCGTAGTATTGTCGATCATGGAGGGTACCGTTCATTTTGCCGAATGTTACGCTCGACGGGGCGGCAGCATTGATGAGTGACAAACTCGACGGTTTGCTCGTTACGGGGGGCGGAGACATTGACCTACGTTGTTCGGAGAAGAACCGCACCCGAATTTAGGAACGATCCACCCAGACCGCGATACGTTTGAAATGCGGATTATTGAGGAATTCTTAAAGAGAGACCTTCCGATTTTGTCGATATGCCGTGGCTGTCAAGTGGTGAACATTGCAGCTGGAGGCGATATGTATCAAGATATATATGCGCAGAAAGATGAAGAGCTTCTGCAGCATCAACAAAAAGCACCGAGGTTTCACACGTCCCATTATATTGATGTCGCACAAAACACGAAGCTCGCTGAATTGTCTGGGAGCACCCGTTACCGGGTAAACAGCTATCATCATCAAGCGGTTAGAGAGATGGCTCCAGGCTTTCGTGTGAGTGCAACGTCATCAGACGGCGTCATTGAAGCGTTTGAAAGTGACGCTCACCGTTTTGTTTTGAATGTTCAGTGGCATCCGGAGAATTTATCTGAAGATGTGTATGCCAATCGTTTATTTGCGGCATTTATTGAGGCGACGAAACAATAAGGAGAAAAGCCCGTGAGGTCAGTGACCGTTACGGGTTTTTTACGTAGTAAAGAGGTGAATAGATTGAAGATTTTAGTGGATGCTGACGCAAGCCCTGTACAAACAGAGATTATTGAAATGGCGCAGCGATTTGCCATTCAGGTAGTGCTCGTCAAAAGTTATGCGCATTTTTCGATTGTAGAAGATGAAGGAGTTGAAACGGTCTATGTTGATCAAGGGGCAGATGCGGCTGATTACAAGATCATCCAGCTTAGTACGCCAGGTGATGTAATTGTGACCGGTGATTATGGGCTCGCGGCTCTTGGACTTGAAAAGCAATGCATCGTCATGCACCATACCGGATTTTTCTTTTCAAAAGAGAGCATGGATCGCTTGCTCATGCAACGTCATGAAGGGGCGATGCGGCGAAAAAGTGGGCAGCGTACAAAAGGACCAAAGCCCTTTACGAACGAAGAAAGAGAATACTTTCGCACACAATTAGAAAAGGTGTTGATCGGTCTTGAATGATACGTTGGCGATTGAACATTTAAAAGAAATATTACAAATGGACACGACGAACCCGCCTGGGAATGAACGACTCGTTGCGGACAAGCTACGAAGTATATTTGCAGCGTACGGAATTCCTACCGAGGAAGTGGTGTATGAGGAAGATAGGGTAAACGTGATTGCGACGTTACGTGGCGACGGCTCTTCAACAGAGGTAATCGGTCTGTCAGGCCATATGGATGTGGTCCCGCCAGGGGAACAGCCTTGGGATTACCCGCCGTTTTCTGCTGAAGAGCAGGACGGCAAGATCTATGCCCGGGGTGCGTGTGATATGAAGAGTGGCTTGATGGCGATCGTAGCGACGATGTGCCGATTGAAACAGTCCGGGAAAAAGCTTCCGTTTGATGTGAAATGCTTTGCTTCTGTCGGAGAAGAAGTCGGTGCCGTTGGTGCAAAGCAACTTGCAGAAGGCGGTTATACCGACGATGTGAGTGCGATGATCGTTACGGAGCCGACGAGCGGAAACGTCATCATTACACATAAAGGGGCACTGTGGCTGGAACTTACGACAAGGGGGCGCACCGCTCACGGATCGCGGCCTGATCGCGGTGTGAATGCGTTGATGCACATGGTTGCAATTATGAATGAGTTAAATCGTTCTGAGTTTCAATTGTCCCATGAACCGGATGCACTGCTTGGTGGTCCAACAATGAGCATGAACGTGTTATCGGCGGGTAGCAATACGAACGTCGTCCCTGATCTGTGCCGACTGCAGCTCGATATCCGCACGGTCCCGTCGATGCAGCATGAAGATGTAATCCGTGCCGTACAAGATCGGATTGATTCGGTCAATAAAACAATTCCTGAATTGGAAGCACATATTTCGGTTTTAAACGACTTGCCTCCGATGCAGACTGCTGAAGATCACCCTTTCGCACAGTTTATGCTAGAACATTTCCAGCGCCCGGCGAAAGGGATGACGGGTTATACAGATGGATCTCAATTCATGGGGCTCAGTCAAAGTACCCAATAATTATTTGGAGTGCAATTCGAGGTCAGACAGCACACCAACCGAATGAGTGGGTCGCTGTCGATGATTATGTGCAGACAATCGAGCAGCTCGAGGGGCTGCTTTGGCACTACGGAAGTTGTTAAGTCGTTGTTAGCGCTTCCAAATAAGCCGCACCTCTCGCTCGTTCTGCAGCACTAATTTCAGCGATGACCGCATGCATCTCTGAAATGTCTCCAGACTTCATGGCGGTAAGCAATTGCTCGTGCTCCTCTAACATTGTATGTATCGCATTTTGACTTGGTCCAATCGCGTAGATGGATAGTGGTGAATACGTAGATTGGACGAGCTGTGAGAGACGTTGGTTTTTGCACACCGTGAAAAAATGCGCATACATAAAATGCAATGTTTGCATGCTCTCATCTGTTGCATTGCCCGCCGTTTGACGTGCAGATGCCAACCGATTTCTCCATTCATCAATCTCAAGGTCGGTAAGTGACATGTGTACATCCGCAATAAAATCCTTTTCCAAGATCATGCGACAGTCAAATAGCTGCTCAAAATCGGACAAGCTCAAACTCATCACTTTCAATGTGCCGTTGCGGTCGACGGTCACAAGTTGATCCTTCAATAATTGTCTAAATGCCTCGCGCAGCGGGGTACGGCTAATTTGTAGTTGTTCTGCCAACTGTGCGACGACAATCGTTTGGCCCGGTGCAATATCACCGTGCATAATTAACCTTTTCACAAGTTCATAGGCTTGTTCGTACAAAGGCTTTACATGACTGAAAGTTGTGTTCATGCACGGTCTCCCCTTCTTCTGCTGCTTTTTATGATTTCCGAAATGCTGGAATAATTATAATGTTAAGTAGGACGAGCGAATCTGTCAAATTTTGATTAAAAATAGAAGAATTTTATATAGAATTATAAAGGAAGAAATGGCTGGGGTTTTGGCACAGGTTGTAAGTATAGACACGTCGAGACGTCATTTTATACGGTTCACAAAGACCGGATGTCTGTCAGGACTAATTATGTTCCTGAATAGGCCGTGAGTTTCCGTTGATTAAAGACGTGAGACGGAATTGGGAGTAGTTCGGTGCAACTATAATCAAGACCTGATATTGGAACTGCGGCTCGGGTGCGTGCGCAATTTTGTGATTAATTTTACTAATTGTGCTGAATTGGTAAAGATTGAGCGCAGATCGGTCCAACTCGCGCGCAGTTTTATCTTGCCGGCGTGGAAAACATGTTGGTAGCTTGAGCGGGATGGGACGCCGCACCTGGCTCAACCTGTTCTCGAGTTTTGGGGATTCTGTTCCCGAGTTGTGCGCCAGTTCCCGCTGAGTGGAAAATGAGATGAACTAGGGTATAGATCGGCGCAACTAGGTAACAGTTTCTTCGCAACTATGCTTAAGATCTAGTAACTTGTCGGCCTGCGGGGCCGAAGCGAAACCGGTCTCGGTTCGGCGCGGCTCGCGCAGACGGGATATTGGGATTTGGGGCGTATTGCCGCTTTATTCTGCGCTCAAGGTCGCTTTTAAAGCCTAAAGCTCAGTGCCCGACTCCGGTAGTGTGAGTATTTCGAATAACTTAGGGGTTTAGTGATCTATATAAGTTGAACGAAAGAAATTCATTGAATCGGATGACCGAGATGGGCCTTTGCGGGTGAGTGCTTGCATATTGTCTGTTGAAATTCATCTCGTTGCACTTCGACAACATCGTTGCCGATCGTTGTTCGTCACTGCAAAGGTTGCGAGCAACACGAAAAACGTTTGCCGAAGGGTAAACGTTAGGACCGAGGGTCACCACCTGGAACAAGCATGTGACGGTCGGTCACGTATGTGACAATCCAGCCTCAAACCGGGCACTTTCGGCACTCAACTGTCACAAATCGCAA